>CALMKK010000192.1 GCA_937867135.1 uncultured candidate division Zixibacteria bacterium | reverse complement strand
AGCGCGATAAATATCGGAGCGGTCGTCAATATCCAGGCGGTATTGGTGGCGGTGGTGGTTTGCATCCCGGTCGCCATTATCCAGAAATGGGCAAAGACAATCGCGCCTGATAATAGCAGGGTCTTGAATTCCCCTTTGAATGAAAACGAAAGCCCTTTCCACCAGATTATCGCCCCCAGCGTCGCTCCCCCCAGTACAAACCGCGCCGCAATCA
Source organism: uncultured candidate division Zixibacteria bacterium (assembly GCA_937867135.1). Lineage (GTDB taxonomy): Bacteria > Zixibacteria > MSB-5A5 > GN15 > PGXB01 > UNRQ01. The sequence continues at coordinate 6,715 of CALMKK010000192.1, read as the reverse complement.
ACTCCACCGGCGAGAGGTACTGAAGCGATACCTTTATGGCAATATACGAGAACCCCCAGAAAACCACCGCTATCAGCAAAAATATCGACATAATTTATCTATTTGGCTATATTGAGTGCACAATATAAGGAAAAATTATGGCCGGCCAAGCAAGATTATATCTGTCTCTCTTCGTGGCGACTTTCGCCGTTTCGTGGGCGTCGATATTGATTAAATTAGCCGAAGCGCCACCTCTGCCGACCGCCTTCTACCGCATGGCGATCGCCTCCGTTCTGCTGACAATTCCGGCTCTCCCCAAGGTCCGCAAAACTTTTGCCATCCTCACCCGCCGCCAGATTTTCCTTCTTTTTGCTTCCGGAATTGTTCTGGGATTGCATTTTGCCTTTTGGGTTACCTCGCTTTTTTACACCACCATCTCCAACTCCACCATCCTGGTTGCCACCCAGCCGATATTCATCCTCGTAATGGAGGCCCTCTTTCTGAAAGACAAGATCGCCTCCCGTTCCGTAATCGGCATGCTGGTCGCCTTGATCGGCATGATTATTATCTCGCGCGGTGATTTTCAACTCGGGCATCAGTACATCCTGGGTGATTTAATGGCCCTTATCGGTGCCGTCTGCGCCGGTATCTATCTTTTTATCGGACGGCATCTTCGCGCCCGTATCGACAATCTGGGGTACATCCTGCCGGTTTATTCGACTGCCGCCGTGACTCTGCTCATTATTTCGCTGGCGTACGGCGAGAATCTCACCGATTACTCGGCCAAATCATGGATATTTTTTGTACTGCTGGCCCTGATACCCACCGTTCTCGGTCATTCGCTGTACAACTGGCTTTTGAAATATGTTTCCGCTCATAAAGTCGCCACCACCATTCTCGGTGAACCGATCGGCGCTACCATTCTGGCGATATTCTTCTTCAACCAGATCCCCGGCTGGTGGACCGTTGCGGGCGGCATATTGATTTTGACCGGTATATTCGTGGTACTTTATCGCAAAGCAGAGAGCACTATCACTTCCCCGAAAATGTCATACTGACAGATTCTGTCAGTGACAGTCTCTTGCATCAATCATCAATTTATTAATAATAGATATTGACAATTATTTATATTCCTTATTTTATATAGATAGACTAAACAGCATTTTGCTCTTTTCTGGAGGATCTATGAAAGGTTCATTATTCAACTTCACTGCAATCGCCACCATCTTTATAATTTCATTGATGGCAATTCCTGCAAATGGAACGGACAGGGCCAAGCCCCTGGGTTATTTCGGAATCAGTGCCGGGCTGATTGGCTCCGGGCCCATTGACGCCGAAGATGACGCTCTTGAATATTATAAAACATCAGACCTTATCGCCGGGTTCTTCCTCGATTTCCCCTTAGGTCATAAATTTCTACTGGGAATATCGGCCGATTATCTCCCCACCAGATTGCAGTACACAAAATACCGGATTGAAATTCCCGACGAAAGCGGCAAGGGCTTCGACGCCGCTCTGGCCTTCAAATTGAATCTCTCGCGTCCCGGCAAACCCCTCATGTTCCGCCCCGGTTTCGCGCTTGGTTACGCCGTCATAAATTATCCCTATCACGGCATCGACAATTGCCGCTTTTTCACAACCAAGCTCTTTCTCGAAACCGTTGTCATGGGCGGGTCGGGAACCGGCCTGATCCTTGAGACCGGCTTATTGTACTCCCCCAGCGGAAAAAATGATTATTACAAAATGACCGCCGGGCCGATGCTTCTCTTTCGGGCCGGCCTGATCTTTTCGGGACGGAAAACCTGAGTCTTGGAATTCTGCCCCCGTAGACTTTTGCCTTACTGTTTTGAATCGGTAATTCAGCACACTTTCTATTGGTTTTGAAACAAAATCGGGCCCTTTTGAAATGCATTTAGCAGGAAATCAAAATTACCGCCTTTGGAATATTTGTCTTGTCTATCATTTCTTGAAAATTGTATAATTCAATAAATAATTCTCCCCAACTATCTATGGAGGATAAAAATGTCAGACGATAACCGGCAGTCCTCGCTCTGTATCTCCTGTCATAAACAGAAAAACCGCAACGAAACCCGGCCTCTGGAAATCCTGTCCCCCTCGGTCGGCGAGTTGATAAAAAAGGACCATCCCGATTGGTCTTCCCACGACTTCATTTGCCTCTCCTGTCTCAACAAATACCGGTCGGAATATGTCGAGGATGTTCTGCGCGACGAGAAAGGGGAACTGACCGGCCTGGAGCAATCGGTCCTCGATAGTCTGCGGGAACATGAGGTTCTTGCCAAAGATATCAACCGGGAATTTGAAAGCCAACTGACTCTGGGTCAGCGCCTCTCCGATAGAATCGCCGATTTTGGCGGCAGTTGGGCCTTTATCACGAGTTTCATGTTCATTTTGGTAATCTGGATTATCATCAATTCTTCGGCCCTGTTAAGCCGTCATTATGACCCTTACCCTTTTATCCTTCTCAATCTTATTCTTTCCTGCATGGCCGCCATTCAGGCCCCGGTTATCATGATGAGCCAAAATCGGCAGGAATCCAAAGATCGTCTTCGCGCCGAGCATGATTATCAGGTCAACCTCAAGGCCGAATTGGAAATCCGGCATATCAACGCCAAAATCGACCAGTTAATCTCGCATCAATGGCAAAGACTTCTGGAAATTCAAAAAATTCAGATGGATATTATGGAAGATATAAATCGTCGCAATGACAAATCGGAAGACGGCGATTAAATCCGGATTTCTTACTCTTCAAACAGACTGGGCTGATCTTCGAGATTGAGATTTATTCCCAGATGTTTGCAAGCATCGTTCGATACCATCCGGCCCCGCTTGGTCCTCTGCAAAAAACCTATTTTCAATAAAAACGGCTCCACCACATCCACCAGCGTGTCAATCTCTTCGTTCAAAGTCGCTCCCAGCGCCTCGATCCCGACCGGCCCGCCTTTGTAATAATCGATTATCACTTTCAGGAATTTCCGATCCAGGCCGTCCAGCCCGATACTATCGATCCCCTCCGCCTCCAGCGCTTTCTGCGCCATAGCGATATCGACATCACCGTTCCCTTTCACCGATGCAAAATCGCGCACCCGGCGAAGCAGTCGATTCGCCACCCGCGGCGTCCCCCGCGCCCGCCGCGATATTTCCTCGGCCGCCTCCGGCGAAATTTTCACATTCAATAGTTGCGCTGAGCGGCTGATAATTTCCCGCAATTCCTCCGGCGGATAGAAATCGATATGATAGTACAACCCGAACCGATCCCGAAGCGGCGGCGATAACAGCCCGGCCCGGGTGGTCGCCCCAATTAAAGTGAATCTTTTCAGAGGAATATTTATGACCTTGGCGAACGCCCCCTTATCGACCACGAAATCAACTTTGAAATCTTCCATCGCCGGATAAATAAATTCCTCAATCGCCGGTGACAGCCGATGAATCTCATCGATAAAGAGTATATCCCCTTCCCCAAGGTTGGTCAATATCCCCATCAGATCGCCGGTCCGGCTGAGCGATGGCCCCGAAGTTGCCACCAAGCGGCTGCTCATTTCATTGGCGATAACATGCGCCAATGTCGTCTTCCCCAATCCCGGCGGGCCGTAAAAAAGAATATGCTCGCAGGCCTCTTTCCGCATTTTCGCCGCCGCGATTGAAACCCGTAATTTCTCTTTCAGGCCCTTCTGCCCGATATACTCATTCAAGAGTTTCGGCCGAAGCGACAGTATGAATGACTCTTCTTCCGGAGAAATAATTTCTCCCGATATGATTCTCTCTCGGCTCAACGGCTTTCCTTCCCGGCAGCTGGATTCGCCTGATTGAATATCGCCGTGATCAAATCCTCGGCGCTTTTTATTCGCGGATTGTCGCGCAGGGCGCTTTCCACCATTTTCTCGGCCTCGGCCCGTTTGTACTGCAACTGCAGAAGTACGGCCATCGCTTCTTCCGCAAAATCGGGTCTTTCCCGCGGTGGTGTCACCAACGGTTCTTCTCCTTTCGCCAGTGCGAATCTTGCCATTTTTCCACATAGTTCCGCAATCACTTTTTCGGCCATCCGCCGGCCGATACCCGGCAGACGCGCCAAGGTCGCCGCATCCTTGGTCTCGATAGCCGTCGCAATCTGACGAATCGGCAAAGTCAGCGATTTCAGGGCCTTCTTTATCCCCAACCCTGACACCGTCGTGAACGATTGAAAAAACTCCTTATCGACCGGGTCGGTGAACCCCACCAGCCGCGGATAATGATAACTTTTCATATCGCCTGCTTCGATATAATCGAAAGTATACAGCATTACATTGTTTCCGGAAAGTTGCACATCCCGGAGCCGGTCATACAATCCCGACGGTATCATCACATCATAGTACAGACCGTTCAATTCGACGGTGATTATATCTTCGGTCAGATGATTTATCTTCCCTGATATCCTCGAAATCATCGGTTTCTCTTTCCCATCAAGGCATTATGATGACACAACCCCGCCGCCAGCGCATCGGCCGTATCCGGCGAATAAAGCGTCTGCTTGATATTCAGCATGGCGCAAATCATTTTCTGCATCTGTCCTTTGGTCGCCCGGCCGTTGCCGGTCAATGATTTCTTGATGCGGGTTGAGGCGTACGATACGATCGGCACTTTATTCCGGGCCGCCTGCAGAAACACCGTCCCTCGCGCGTGCCCCATAATAATCGCGGTTTTGGGATGAGTGTAATGAGAGTAAAGCTCTTCCACCGCCATATAATCGGGATTGAATTGCACGATTATCTTGCCGATTTCCTCGTAAATCTCCGCCAGTTTATCCTCGAATGCGGCCTTTTTCTTCGTGCTGATTATCCCCGCCTCCAATACCCTGATATTCGGCCCTTCCGATTCGAGCACGCTATAACCGGTGATATGCAAACCGGGGTCGATTCCGATTATGACCATTGATATAAAAAACCGGCCCGGCTCAACCGACCAGTCGGGCCATCACTTTTTCATCGATGTCGAAATTGGCGAATACTTTCTGAACATCATCATGCTCTTCCAGCGTCTCGAGCAATTTAAGCATCGTCTCGGCATGCTTTTCGTCCAGCTTGACAAAATTCTGAGGCACCAGGGTCGCTTCCGCCGAACTTATCGGTATCGATTTCTTTTCAATCGCCGCCCGCACCTTTTCCAGATCGTTGAACGGGGTGATAATCTCATAGATATCTCCCTCGTTGGTCATATCGACCGCCCCGGCGTCGAGAGCGATTTCCATCATCGAATCTTCATCGGCCACATTGGATGGAACTGTAATAATTCCCCGCCGGTCGAACATCCAGGAGACGCACCCGTTCTCCCCCAGATTCCCGTTGAAACGGGTAAAAATATGCCGGATTTCGGAAACCGTCCGGTTCTTGTTATCGGTCATGGCCTGAATAAAAACCGCCACCCCGGCCGGGCCATACCCTTCATAGGTCATTTCTTCGTAACTTACTCCCGGTAACTCCCCGGTTCCCTTCTGAATCGCTTTTTTGATATTGTCGGCCGGCATATTGGCCCCTTTGGCCGTCGCCACCGCCGTCCGCAAACGCGGGTTCCCTTCGACATCGCCGCCGCCCTGACGGGCCGCTACGGTTATTTCTTTGATCAACTTGGTAAACGTCCGCCCGCGCTCGGCGTCGAGTTTACCTTTTTTCCGCTTAATAGTCGCCCATTTTGAATGGCCGGACATGTATTCCTCCAAGTCTATTTTTATAAGTCTATTACCCAAATTCTAACACTTTTCCCCTCCAATGGCAAGAAGATAATGGATTAGCGGTTTCGCCCTTAAAGGGCTTCAGTCATAGCATTATTTTATGGGTGCCACCCTCAAACTTGGGGTCGGGGAGGGTGGGTTGCGGTGGTTTGGGGGTGCATTTAAATTCGTGCCCGGCAAATATCCCGAGGTTGTCTCAAAAACAACGTGATGGGCGGATCCTCCGACCCGCCGCAGTTTACCGCCATTTACCCTTCTCACGCTTACAATTATGGATTGAAGTTGTCAATAAGAAGCCAAAAATTATAACGGCAGAAGAGACTATTTGCGGGCCCTTTCTCATTTCTCCGATCAGGTTATTTCCTGCAATGAAAACGCACCCTTTTCCTATTGGAATCACATTTATGGCCTAAATCCGCACCAATCATATCGCATTTATAATTAACATTTACTTGACAGAAATTGACACTGAAACTATATTAATTTGGATCTGGAGCACCCCCCTCAGGGGCAGATTACCTTAGACATTTTAAACTACGGCGCGACTCGCGCCTTTCAGCCTCAAGTATTTCGACTACGACCGATTGAGCACGATCGGAACGGAATTACTGCCATAACTGTGCGGCATTTTTTCTGCATGATTGCCGCCCGGAAACAACATATTATCGCGGAGGACTTCTATGCGCAGGTTTGTATCGACATTCATCTTCATCGGTGCGGTTTTACTCACGACTCTGAGTTTTGCGGTCGCGGCCGACATCCCGACCCCGGCAAAAACGGTTCCGGAAGGCTGGAACACTCCGGCCAAAAGCGCCGGGATGGAAAATTTCAATGATCCGCTCCCGGCTGATAACCCGGCTACCCTCGGTTTCGACCAAATCAGCACGGCTTCACCCGGACTTCAGGTTGGCATAACTACTTATGACGCTCAAAGCAATAGCCGCATGAATCGCCAGGTAGACTGGCGCGCCGGCCAGCGCGTCCATTTTACCTGGATGAAACAACTCGGCACTG
>CALMKK010000191.1 GCA_937867135.1 uncultured candidate division Zixibacteria bacterium | reverse complement strand
CGCCAAATAGATATTTGAAAAACGATTGATGGAGTAGATAACTGGAATAGACCCATCCCCAGCGGGAATTGGCCACCATGCCGATGGCGCCGGCATTGGAGACGGTCATAAGTCTCTCCACAAGTGACCAATCGGAATCGGCCCCATCCGTAGAATCCAGATCATAACCACCGACATCACAGGCCAGCGAATAGAAAAAGGAAGTTTTCCCATTTTTTTGCAGATTCAGGACGCTGCCGTGACCGGCCGTGGTGGGGCAGGAAAAAATAAAGGAAGCGGGCCAATCGCCATAGTTGGCTGATTTGACCACAAATCCGTCGGTGCGACCGTGAGCGATGATATTCACGATTCCGTATCCTTCGGAAATTTTCTGAATCGCAGAGGAACCGTCGGGATTACTTGGATTAGGGTCGGCTCCGGAGGGAAATTCGACAGCGGAAAAAGTATCAACAAGAAAAGAGGGGGGATAGACCGAAGCGATGGCGCCGTGCTGGCCCTCAAGCGGATAATCGCGCATTTCATCGGAAGAAAAGAAGAGAGTCTTATTTAAATAAGAATAATCGCCTTGCCCCGGACCGGTGCAGTATTGAAGCAATTTTGAAATATAATTCGATATGGCGGAATCGGATTTGGCCGGGATGCGGCCCACCTTGAGCTCCGGGATAAAGTCGGGAGAATCGTCATTCGGTTCGCCCCAGATATTGTCCGCATCTTTATCCCAGTCGCCGGTCAGGTCGGCGTAGTACAAATCGGACGGCATCAGGTCACCGGAGACGGACGGGCCGGAGCGGACATTGTAGTAGAGAAGATACCGCACCGGCACGACGGTTGCGTCGCCGCCCAGCAGAACATAACGGCCGCCGTCGCGATGGAAATCGGCCAGATAATTCCGCACTTTTTCGGCGTCGTCAATGCCGCTGTAATGGGATTTTACGGAATCGATAAGAGCAATAGCGGCCTTGAAACCGCAGGCGTTTTTAAATGTCACCAAAGGCTGAAAAGAGGCGGCCAGAGCCGGCGATGTTACTATGACATAGTCAATCCCATAGGGGAGGCCATAGATGGAGACACTCTGCAATATTTTTCCTGACGCGTTGGCGGGGGTAGATTCTACTCTTTTGATCAGGTTCTCTCGACTTGCAATGATTGAAGCGGGGAAATCCGGGGCGAGGGAAATCGCCCGGGCAAAAGTCAAATTATCGGCGGAATCCAGGGTGAGCGGCAAGAAAGAGACGGCATAAACGGGCCGATCGGCGATGCGCATTCGATTTATGGCCAAAACATTATCATGCAAACGGGTGATATCATGCAAAGTAGAAAAAGGGGCCGATGAATCTATTCCGGTGGTACGATTGTCGAAAAACAGAATCTCCGGGGGAATCGACACAATGGAAATTTTATCTTCGATGCGAATAAAAAAATCCGAAGGGGTGAGGGGAGTGTCGCTCTCCAGATAGACAGTTTTGACAGGAAGCGAAAAAGTACGGTTGATGTTAAAAGGCTCGGTACCAGGATAGGAGAATATAAAGCAAGGCGTTGATTGCCGTAGAGAATCCAATGAGAAAGCCCATTCCGCGGCCCTGATGTTGATGGTTGTAAAGGCGGCTATGATCAAAAGAAAGATAAGAATCTGTCTTTTTATGCCTATCACTTTTTATTCATCCTGTTTCAAACCGAACTGAAACAGGAGAAATGCAACCGGTTTGCCTTGACGCCGCCTACAAAAGAGAAAAAACGGAGAAGTTAATGTGATAAACGCTTTGGGATTACGGCCGGGCAGGCGGATGAATCAAGTTTGATCCAATTGATTTACCCATAATTTTATGGGGCGCCGCCAATATTTGATGGTTTCGAGGCCAGATTTATTTTTGTTTGTGAAAGTTTTCCACATTGGCGGAACTGACAGCCCGACAGGACATTAAATTATGGGGAATATTTTTATTGTTTACCTATTGAAAATAAAAGATTTATGGGCAATATTTTTTTATTTTTTTGCTTGACATTAAAATGTGATTTTCGCTAACATAGGGAGAATTTTGGTGTAAAGTGGAACAAAGTGGAGAATTCCTGCGGTGGATGGCTTCTACGGACAGTATAGTGTGGTAATGGACGAGAAGGGAAGGATCTCATTACCTTCGAAACTACGGCCATCATTTCAGGAGGGCGCTCAGGAACCGGACAATTTTATACTTACCAAGGGCCTGGACGGTTGTCTTGCTTTGTACCCCAGGAGACAGTGGGAACAAATTCAGCGTCGCATGGACGCGCTGAGTTTTACCCGGAAGGACTTTAGATACTTCAGCCGCCTGCTTCACTCCGGAGCCGTGCTGATTTCATTGGATCGTCAGGGACGACTGCTGATCCCCTCACATTTGCAGAAGGAAGCCTCCCTGGAGAAGGAACTTCTGGTAATCGGGGCATATCGCTGGATTGAATTTTGGAATCCTTCCCTTTATAAGCAGTACCTTGATCAGTATGGCCAGAGCTACGAAGAGGTAGCGGAAAAGCTTTTTGATCCAAAAGACTGGCAGAGCTAATGAAAGGTACCATCACCGCCCGGTTCTGGCCGAGGAGACGGTGAGGCAACTGGTGACGCGCCGCGACGGGGTTTATTTGGATTTGACCTGCGGCGGCGGCGGTCATTTGAAACAAATTTCTGAAGCACTCTCTGCCGGGGCGGTATTGGTCGGAGTCGATCGGGATCCGGACGCCGTAGCGGCGACGCGGGAATATCTTAAGTCCGTTCCACAGACATTAACGGTAGTTCAAGATAATTTTGGACGGTTGGACGAAGTGATGGAAACACTCGGCCTGAACCGGGTAGACGGAGTATTTTTGGATTTGGGAATTTCATCATTCCAGATTGATACGGCCGCGCGCGGATTCTCTTTCATGCAGGACGGCCCGCTTGATATGCGGATGGATAAAAGCGGCCCCCTGATGGCAGAACAGGTCATAAATGAGTATCCGGTTGAGGAGTTGGTCTCTCTTTTCAGGAAGTACGGGGAAGAGAAGCGCTCCTATCAGGCGGCGCGGGCGATTGGACGGGCTCGTGAGGAAAGCCGGATTGAGACGACCGGGCAATTGCGGCAGACGTTGGAACCGGTTTTATCACCCCGGAATTTAAATGCGTCTCTGGCAAGAATTTTCCAGGCCCTCAGGATTGTCGTTAATGCGGAGCTGCAGCAACTGGAAGAAGTTCTGCCCAAGGCGGTTGATTATCTGGAAGTGGGGGGGCATTTGGTGGTAATTTCGTATCATTCGCTGGAGGATCGAATTGTCAAGCATTTCATTGCCGATCGGGTCAAGGGATGTATTTGCCCGCCCGAATTTCCGGTTTGTGTCTGCGGAATAAAGCCGTCGCTGAAAGCCCTGACCCGCCATCCGGTGAAACCGTCGGAAGAAGAAATTATGTCAAACAGCCGCGCGAAATCGGCGAGACTTCGCGCCGCGGAGAAAATTGCCTGATATGCCGTTAAAGATATCGGTCGAGAGGTACCGCGCTACCAACAAAATTAAACATTCCTATGCCCGGCGGCTGATATCATCGAAAATCTCGGTGCCGGCGCTGTTTCTTTTTGTGGTGATAATATTTGCCTGTCTTTATATCTGGCAACGGGTATATGTAATGGATTTAGCCAAAGATATCGCACAATTGGAAAAACAAAAGCAAGAATTGACCGACAAGCTTCGCAAGACCAATGCCGATGTGGCGGAAAATTCGCGGCTTTCGCGGATAGAGCCGATAGCGGCGGAGAGATTCGGGTTGGCGCGAACCACATCGGGAAATCTCTTTACTCTGGAAATAAAAAAGATATCCGAACCGAAGCGGGCCGGGCTGGACAATGTGGTCTGGTCGCTTAAAAAACTGGCCGATAACCTTCCGGTTTTGACCGAAAGCAAGGCTGACACCTTGAGTTATTTCAAAAACGATGGAAACTGAGATAAAGAAAAAGCGGCTCCTTGTGCTGGGCATAGTGGCCTCCCTTTTTTGGGCCCTTTTGTTCTACCGGCTTATAGACATACAGGTCGTACACGGCAAAACTTACGGGCAAACGGCCCTGCGTCAATCGACCGGCCGCATGACGATACCGGGGGAGCGGGGACTGATATTCGACCGGAACGGCAAGGAACTGGCGATGAATGTTATAAATGGGGCATTATTCGCACAGCCGACCGATCAGGCTGAAATTAATAACATTTACAATTATCTGGATCGATTATTCGGCAAACCGCGCGGCTATGCCCGTCGGGCCTACCCGCTGGAGATGAATAAATTCCGGTGGATTGAACGCCGTCTCTCAGACGAACTGGTGCAACGTGTGATGCATGACAGCATCCCAGGTCTATATATTCAGAAGGAACTGGGGCGGGAATACCCGTATGGTGAAGTGGGGGCGCAATTGATCGGTTGTACGAATATCGACGGCAAAGGTATTTCGGGGCTGGAGTACAGTTACGATTCGCTGCTGGTCGGGAAATGCGGAGTGACGGAGTATCTGCGGGACGGTCAGCGCACCACCTACCGTTTGCGGGAGGTGCCGCAGGTCCAGCCGGAGCGGGGGAAATCGGTCATACTAACCATTGATTGGGCACTGCAGGAAATAGTCGAGCAGGAATTGAAAGCGGCGGTGGAAAAGTATCATGCCCAGGAAGGATCGGCTTTATTTATTGACTGCAACACCGGAGAAATACTGGCCGCGGCCGACTGCATGGCGAACGGGAAGAACGACCCGATCAAGTTGCGGGCGATTACCAATGTTTTTGAGCCGGGTTCGGTATTCAAGGTGGTCACGGCGGCGGCCATTCTCGATGCGCATGCGGCATCGCCGTATGATCAAATTAATTGTGAGAACGGAGCCTGGAAATGCGGCCCCCGGGTTTTGCACGACGATCATCGGAGCGGAGTATTGACTTTTCAGGAGGTAATAGAAAAATCGAGCAATATCGGAACGGCCAAATTCGCCCTGCGGGTGGGTGGAGAAAAGTTGAGTGAGACGGCCCGGAAATTCGGTTTCGGGCAACGGTATTACCTGGGGATGCCGGGTGAGGCGGCCGGTTCGATTGCCGGTCACAAAAAGTGGTCGCAATATGATGTAGCGGCGCTGGCCATGGGGCATTCGGTCTCGGTTACGGCGCTGCAATTGGCGGCCGCCATGGGAGCGGTTGCCAACGGCGGGAAATTATATCGTCCGATCCTGATCAAAGGAATTCTGGACAATAGCGGAAAAATGCTTCGTGAAAATAAGAAGGAAGTCATCGGGACAGTTATTGCACCGGAAACGGCGATAACGTTGCGCAGTTTTCTAATCGGGGTGGTGGAGCGCGGGACGGGGACGCCGGTCAAATCGAAGGTCATTGCGATTGCGGGCAAGACCGGCACGGCGGAAGTGGCCACCACCGGCGGTAAGGGGTACAATAAGAGCAAGTTCAATGCCACCTTTATGGGATTTTTCCCGGCCAATGATCCCAAGATAGCGGGAGTGGTGGTCCTGCATCAGCCGGAGCCGATTCATTACGGCGGGTATACCTCGGGACCGACTTTTAAAAACATTGCGGAGCGGTTTGTCGCAGGGAACACCAGGCAATTGGGTACGGAAAAAAATCTGATTGCGGACGGACAGGAAACGCAGATGTATGAAGTGCCGGATTTTTCCGGCAAGAATGTTTCCATTGCGGAAATAATGGCGAAACGGGTCGGGCTGGAGTTAGTCCCCAGCAGTCCGGAGGGAATAATTATCTGGCAATATCCGGAGGCGGGGAGGAAGATTCCCGGCAATGACAAAATAGCGGTAGTGGTGCGCAACGAAGATGTTGATTCCCTGGCGATGCCGGACTTAGCCGGAATGAATTTGCGGACGGCAATTTCGATGCTGAATTATCAGGGTTTGAATTTTGAAATAGTCGGAAGCGGCGTGGTAATAAAACAGGAACCGGCGCCGGGGACGATTTTGACGGATAAAATTAGGAAATGCCGGCTGGAATGCGGCCCGGAAAGTATTGATGAAGATTCTGTTAAGGAACTTGGTCAGATCCCTCCGAAACGCAAAATTGATCGGTCGGGACGACATTCTAATTGAGGGAATAGAGTACGATTCCCGTCGGGTGAAACAGGGACAGCTATTTGCGGCGGTCCCGGGTTTCAAGACGGATGGAAGAAAATTTATATCGGATGCGATAAAAGGCGGGGCGGCGGCGATCCTGACCGACGGTTCATTTCAGACGGATACAGCGCTGGTGATTGTCCCGGATGTGCGGCTGGGACTGTCGGATATCGCGGCGGCCTTTTACGGATATCCCGGCAGGGAATTGGAGATCATCGGAGTCACCGGCACCAACGGCAAGAGCACATCGGTGAGTCTTATTCGACAAATATTGCGGCAAGCGGGGATAAAAGCGGGAATGCTTAACTCATTAATATATGACACGGGAGCGGCGAAATACCAGGCGGACAGAACCACCCCGGAATCGCTCGATGTCCAGCGGTATCTTTTTGAAATGAGAGACGCGGGCTGTTCGCACGGGGTAGTGGAGGTATCGTCTCATGCCCTGGTTTTGAGTCGAGTGGAGAATATTGATTTCAAGGTGGGATTGTTTACCACTTTCAGCCGGGATCATCTTGATTTTCATCATACTATGGAAGAATATCTGGCCGCCAAAAAGCTGTTTCTGAAAAAACTTGAGGGCGAAGGGAAACGAATAGTCATTAATGCCGACGCTCCGGAGTTTGTCGGGTTTATTCCGGATGCGCACAATCCGGTCCTGACGTATTCATCGGCCGGTAACAAAGCCGACGTGATGATTAGCGAGGCGCGCCTGATGCCTGATAAATCAGTATTTAATTTGGTGACGCCGAAAGGAACATCCAAAGTCGAACTGGGACTTCTGGGGCGGTATAATTTATCGAATGCGGCGGGAGCGGCGGCGGTCGGATTGTCCATGAATATTGATTTGGGCGTTATAGTGCAGGCGTTAAAAGAGGCCGAACCGGTGGCGGGAAGATTTCGCCCGGTGAAGCGGGGCCAGCCCTTTACGGTTATAGTCGACTATGCGCACACCCCCGATGCGATAGAGAGGTTGTGCCAGTCATCGCGGGAAATCACCGCCGGGCGGGTAATGATCCTGTTCGGGTGCGGCGGCGACCGCGACAAAGGGAAACGGCCTCTGATGGGGCAGATAGCATCGGCGAAGAGCGATCTGGCGGTGGTGACATCCGATAATCCGCGTACCGAGGATCCGCATAAAATTATAGATGATATTCTGCCGGGGATGACGGGAAACAACTATGTCATCGTTCCGGATCGTCGCGAGGCGATAAGGGAAATCATCAAACGGGCGAAAGCCGGTGATACGCTTTTGATTGCCGGTAAAGGGGCGGAAGATTACCAGGAGATCGGAACTGTAAAATATCCGTACGATGACACCACCGAAGTCATAAAAGCGCTGGAAGAACGGGGATATAAAGGATAGGACAGGGTGATTAGATTGAATTTTGAAGCACTGGCAAAAGATGTCGATGGCCGCCTTCTGAACGAGGAATATGCTTCGGCTGTTTTCGAAGGGGTGTCAATAGACAGCCGTGCCGTGGCGGAACGCCAATTGTTTGTGGCTATCAAAGGGGAAAAAGACGACGGTCACAATTATATCGGTGAGGTTCTTAAAAAAGGAAGCGCCGGCCTTATGATCAGCCACGATATTCCAGATCTGGTCGATATTTCCGGATTAATGCCGGTGATAATGGTAGACGACACGCATCGCTCGATGATAAAAATGGCGGCGAAGTACCGTCGGACGCTTCCGGCGAAATTTATCGCCATTACCGGTTCCAACGGAAAAACCACGACAAAGGAATTCGTGTATGCGATGATCGCCCATGTGGAAAAAAATACCTATCGTTCGCCGGGGAACCTGAATAATCTGTTCGGGTTGCCGCTGGCCATTTTTAAAATGGATAATTCGGCGCAATTCGGGGTTTTCGAGCTGGGGATATCTTATCCGGGCGAGATGACCAAACTGGCGGCCATGGTGCAGGCGGATCTGGCTCTAATTACTAATGTTGGGCCGACTCATTTGGAAACGTTGGGAACCGTGAACGGAGTGGCCGAGGCCAAATTGGAATTGGTTGATGCTCTTTCGGCCGATAAGCCGGTGATTTTAAATGGTGATTGCCCCGAATTGATGGCGGCGGCCCGGAAGAGAGGTCGGAAATATGTCACCTATGGGATTGACGCCCCGGCCGATTTCACGGCCATCAGAGCAGGACTTTCGCCGGAAGGATATCCACTGGTCAAAATTGACGGCACTGAAGTGGCTATAAAATTATTCGGGGAACATCAGGCCTATAATCTTCTGTCCGGATATGCGGTCAGCCGGACCCTGGGACTGGAATTAAAGCCGGAAGAATTGAATAATATTGAATATAACTTTGCACCGTACCGCGGTGAAATTGAAAATATCAACGGATTAACGGTAATCGCCGATTGCTATAATGCCAATCCGGTTTCGATGAAATCGGGACTCGTGTCATTTCGAAATTATCTTGAGAATCCGGTTATGCAGGGCAGGAGAAGCGTGGCGGTAATCGGCGATATGCTGGAACTGGGGAAAAATACGGCCGATTATCACCGCGAGGTGGGAGCCTTTGCGGCCGACATGGCTTTTGATGCGG
Organism: uncultured candidate division Zixibacteria bacterium; assembly: GCA_937867135.1. GTDB lineage: Bacteria > Zixibacteria > MSB-5A5 > GN15 > PGXB01 > UNRQ01. Next base: position 2,339 of record CALMKK010000191.1, on the reverse strand, counting down.
TCATTGCGGTCGGCCCACTGTCCAAAGAAATCTATCGAGCGGCGATACAAGCGGGTTACGATGAGAAGAGAATTGTCCATTTTGACGATTTGGCAATGGCCGGGGAATATTTGACGGGGAGCGTCAGAAGAGGGGACATACTCTACATGAAAGCATCGCGCGGTATCGGATTGGAAAAATTGATTACTTTATTGAAGGGGTCGGCCTTCCGGCAGAATTGATATGTTGTATCACATATTTACAAATCTGATCGGTTATATCTCGGGATTCAATCTATTTCGGTACATTACATTCCGTACGGCCGGAGCCACTATGACGGCGATTCTAATATCGTTATTTTTAGGGCCCTATTTTATCCGTCTCCTCAAGAAATATCAGATCAAGGAAGAAATTCGCAGCGAGGGACCGCAAACGCACCTTAAGAAAAAGGGGACTCCGACCATGGGCGGCCTGATAATCCTGGCCGGCATTATAATCCCGGTTGTTCTGTGGGCCGATTTGACCAACTACTTCATTCTGATGTTGCTTCGGGTTACGTTCTGGCTGGGCCTGATCGGCTTCATGGATGATTATCTCAAAGCCGTCAAACATCAGAAAAAGGGAATGGTGGGCAGGAAGAAACTGATCGGCCAGATCGGGTTGGGCTTGGTCTTCGGTCTGGCCCTGACATTGATACCGCCGAATTCAAGTTTTGACGGCACGACGGGAATCCCGTTTTTCAAAAATTTTGTCATCTCACTGGGAATTCTTTATGTGCCGTTCATCATACTGGTGATTACGGCTTCGTCAAATGCGGTGAATTTGACCGATGGACTTGACGGTTTGGCAATCGGCTTGACCGGAATTTGTTTTGTGGCCTTTGCCGGGTTGACTTATGTGGCGGGGCGCACCGACTTTTCGAATTACCTGCAGATTGAATATATCCCGGGGGCCAGCGAGATGACCGTCTACTGCGGGGCGGCCATTGGATCGGCAATCGGGTTTCTGTGGTTCAACTCTCACCCGGCGGAAGTATTTATGGGGGATACCGGAGCGCTGACGCTGGGGGGAGTGCTGGGAGCGATTGCGATTTTAATCAAGAAAGAACTTCTGCTGGTGATAGTCGGCGGGGTATTTGTGGTCGAAGCCGGCTCGGTCATCCTGCAGGTATTGTCATATAGATATCGCGGCGGCAAGAGGATTTTCAAAATGGCGCCGTTGCATCATCACTTTGAACTGCTCGGCTGGCCGGAATCCAAAGTGGTGATCAGGTTCTGGATCATTGGCGCGTTGTTTGCACTTTTAACCTTAGCGACGTTAAAAATACGATGACAATTCAAGAGAGAATAAAGGGACGCAAGGTCGGTATAATCGGCATGGCCCGCACCGGGCTGGCGGCGGCGCGCTTGATTCACAGATTAGGCGGCCGGGTTTTTGTTTCTGATTCCAAGAAGGAAGAGCAATTGGCGCCTCAGATTGCGCTTTTAAAGGAATTGGGGGCGGAATATGAAACCGGCGGTCACACCGAAAAATTACTGCGATGCGATTTTATTATTCTTTCGCCGGGGGTGCCAAAGAGCGTGCCGTTGGTGAAAAGAATATATGAAGAAGGTCTGCCGGCTTTTTCGGAAATTGAATTGGCGTCGTGGTTCTGCAAGGGAAAAATTATAGCCATCACCGGTTCCAACGGAAAGACGACCACGACCAGTCTGATGGGAGCCGTTTTGAAATCGGCAGGTGTAAAAAATGTTGTATGCGGCAATATCGGTCATCCTTTTGCGGATGTCGTATTGGATATCCCGTCCGACGGTTATGCGGTGGTGGAAGTTTCCAATTTCCAATTGGAAGACATTGAGGAATTCGCGCCGCATATCGCCATGATTCTCAATCTGACTCCGGATCATCTGGACCGGTATGATAATTTCGAGGGATACAAAAAGGCCAAATATCGCGTCGCCGAGAATCAGCAGCCGTCCGATTTCCTCATACTCAATGCCGATGATACGGTGATAGAGAAGAACAATATCGCGACCCGCGCCCAAAAAATATATTTTTCAACCGCCCGCTCGCTGCCGATCGGGGTCTTCCAGAGGGGACAGATGCTGATCGGCAGTGTGGGCGGGAAAGAATATGAGATCATCGAAACGGGCAAGATTCGGATACCCGGCCCGCATAACCTTCAAAATGCCGCGGCGGCCGCTCTGGCGGCGCTGTTAATCGGGATTGCCCCGAATCAGATTGCCGAGGCCCTGGCAACATTTCCGGGAGTGGCGCATCGGATGGAGGACGCCGGCATCGTGGCCGGAATAAGATTCATAAACGATTCCAAAGCGACCAATGTCGATTCGGTCTGTTATGCC
>CALMKK010000190.1 GCA_937867135.1 uncultured candidate division Zixibacteria bacterium | reverse complement strand
TAATAACGGGGGCCAACGGTTTTGTCGGAAGCCGTCTATGCCGGCGGCTCATTTCCGACGGTTATCATGTCATTGCCGGTATTCGCAAAGGGTGTGATATGTCCCTGATAGATGATTTACACCTGGATTGCCGATATGGCGACGTAACCATACCGGAGACACTTCCTATGATGGTAAAGGATATCGAGTATATCGTGCATAATGCCGGATTGATTAAAGTCAAAAGACCGGGGCAGTTTTACGAGGTGAATCAAATCGGCACCAAGAATCTTGTCCGAGCCGCCCTGGAAAATCACGGCTTAAAGAAATTCATTTATATTTCATCGCTGGCGGCGGCGGGTCCATCTGAAAATGGCCGGCCGCTGACGGAAGAGATGCCGCCGCATCCGATTACCGATTACGGTCGTTCCAAAGCGGCCGGGGAGAAAGAAGTGCTGGCATTTGCCGATAGATTGCCGGCAGTTATAATTCGCCCGCCGGCTGTATATGGGCCGGGGGATCAGGAGAGTTTCACGTTCTTTCAAATTCTTGATAACCGGATTAAACCTTATATCGGAAATCTCGAACGCCGCATTCAAATGGTGCATGTTGACGACCTTTGTCTGGGTATCAGCCGGGCGATAAAGGCCATAACCAAATCGGGGTCGATTTATTTTATCGCCGAATCGCAGGCGTACTGCTTCCGTGATTTGATAAAGCATTTGAGACAGGCGACCGGCAAGGCGGCGATACCGATATATGTTCCGGGCTGGGGAGTACGGATAATTGCCCTGATATCGGAAAAGTTGATTCGAGCCCTCGGCAAATCACCGATGTTTACCGTTGAAAAGGCGAATGAAATACTGGCTAATTGGGAGGTTTCCACGTCCCGGGCGGAAAAGGAACTGGAATACCGCTCGCAAATTGCTTTTCCACAGGGAGCGCGGGGAACCTATTTCTGGTATCGCGAGGAAGGATGGTTATGATTGTCAGTTTTGAATTATTGGGTTATTGTCTGCTGTCGGGGGCGCTCTACCTGCTGGTCGTTGATTTTATCTGGAATCTGCTGGAATCGAAAGCCCCCATTTTCAGCTGTTTTCCCAAGGAATTGATTGAACCGAAGAGCATCGGTCTTTTTATATCTTCTTTTATTATCGAATTCATTTTCTTCGTTTTGCTCCCTTCGGTCGTTTATGGCTGGTTCTATACCATAATTCCGTTCTCGGGAATAAGGGGAGGAGTGGCCGTGACTTTGTTTCTGATAATGCTCGGAATGCTGCCGCAATCACTATTACTCCTCTTCCGAATTCGGATTCCGGTCGTATATGTTTTTTTTCAACTTCTGGGCTTGACCGTAAAGGTATTGGGAGTAATGATAATTATCGGATATTTGTACTCACTTTAAGGAGCATTTTTGATGGATAGAAATTTGGCCGCATCGTTTAGGGCCGCCCGCAGGCTTTTCCCGGTAACCGAAAAGAGGCGGAATATCACTTATTTCAATTCGGCCTCGACCGGGCCGCTTTCCAAACCGGTAAAGAAGGCCCTTTATGATTATTATGAATTGACCCAATATCTGGAAAAAAGCGCCATTGACAGGGATGCCTTTGCGGCGCTCGATAATATCCGCTCCTTAGGAGCCGGGATTCTGGGAGCGGCCGAAAATGAAGTCGGGTTCGGTTTTTCAACTACTTTTGGTCTCAATATTGCCGCTTTCGGCCTGCCGCTGAAAAAAGGAGACGAAGTACTGCTCTCTGATGTGGAATTTCCGGCCAATGTCTATCCCTGGCTGGCGCTTCGGCAAAACGGCATAAAAGTAAAAATGGTAAAATCGGTTGATAAGCATTTTGACATAGAAATTTTCAAGAAATCCATCGGACCGAAGACGCGATGTCTCTCTCTATCGTTTGTTCAATTTTTTAACGGCTATAAAAACGACCTTGAGGAAATCGGCAAAATATGCCGCCGGAAAGGGCTTTATTTCGTGGTTGACGGTATTCAAGGATGCGGCGTGGAGGCTATTGATGTGAAAAAGTGCCGGATCGATATATTTTCTTCCGGGGCGCAAAAATGGATGCTGTCGCCTCTGGGAACGGGCCTTTTCTATGTCCGCAAGGATCTGCAGAAAAAAATAAAGATGCCGTTCGCTTCGTGGCTGGGGGTCGATTGGAAGCTTAATTTCAGCGACCTGTTCCATTATGACCTGCCGTTTTTTGAATCCGCCCGACGGTTTGAAATGGGAACATATCCTTACGCACATGTTTTTGCCGCGAAAGCGGCGCTGGAAATGATTGCCACCCTCGGCGTAAAAAATATACAGAGACATAATCATGAATTGTTAGATATTCTGATAGAATATCTTCAGGAAAGCGGCTTTTATCGGGTGGTATCGTCATTGGAAGAAAAGCATCGGTCCTCGATTCTTTCATTCACCTGCCCGGAGGCCAAAGACATTTACAAAGAGCTGGTTAAGGCGCGGATAATCGCTTCTTTTCGAGAAGGTGCGATCCGGATCTCACCGCACTTATTTAATGATCGAAACGATATCAGCCGTCTGATTCAAATATTAAAAAAGGCTCAAGGATTTTGAGTTTTATATTGATTTGCACTTTGCCCTCAAGTATTTTGGAATGGTCACGGGAATATCAAAAAAATCCGGAAGGAGTGGTAATATGCTGAAAAAATTCTTTTTAGCCGTCGCATTTTTGGCGCTTTGCCTGCCGCTGGCGGCCCTGGCCCAAACCCCGGCTGAAGCCGGTTCGGCGCTCAAGGCGGAAGCGCAAGTCTGCACCGGTATTCAGGAACGGATGCCGACCGGCATGGCCGAATCCTTTACGCCGGAAGTCGGCCAGGTATATCTCTGGTGCAAAATCACCGGAAGCGACGGAGAAACGACTATCAAACACGTCTGGTATTATCAGGGAAATGAGATGGCATCAGTGGAACTGCCGGTGAAAAGCTCATCATACCGTACCTGGAGCGCCAAAAAGATTATGCCGCAGTGGACCGGAGACTGGTCGGTTAAAGTCGAAGATGCCTCGGGTACTGTCTTGAAAGAAATTTCTTTCAAAATTGAACCAGCCGCTCCGACACAGTAAAGATATTAGAAATCGCTTCGGGGTTGAGAAGATTTTCTCAACCCCTTTTTATTGGTGGCAATTTCTTCCCGTGGGGGAACTCGCTGGAGCGCCGGGAGGAGCCAAGGCCCATTTCATAATTGGCCTCTTGTAATCAATTTCAGTTTATATTATTCTCCGGAATCTAAATCAAGCAATCTTTTTCAAGGAGACAATAATGAGGATTTTGAGCATGGCGCTGTTTGTTTTGATGCTACTTCCGCTAATTTCAACCGAAGTTTCCGCCCTGCCGACTTTCGATGGCAAGCGGGTCGGTTTTTATCCAATCACAAACGAGGTCTCCTTTTATCAAAATGTCGATGACCCCGGCCGGGATCGGGGGCAAACCGTGCAGGTGGTCTCTATAAATACATTCAAACTGCTGACCCGATTCAACTTTGAATTTACAGCCGATTTCAACTGGGGCTTTTCATATTTGCCTCGTGATCATTATATGGAGTTATCACTGGTGAAACAATTTTTGCCCCGCTTTTCGGTCAATTATCAAAGAATCATATCGTCTTTTGAAGAGAAGCCGATAAACCAGTTCGGTTTGCGTATCTCGTTTTAAGATAATATGTTAACGCCTTGTATCACATCTTTTAACCCGTCTCTTGACAGCAAAGTTGGATATTTTATATTGGTGGCGACCTTAGACATAATCCCTCCCACCCTTTGACCTTTTGCGGGTCAAAGGGTATTTTTTTTGCCCGGGTAAGATTCCCCCGCAATATTTCTCGTCATAAAGCCGATTTCGATAGTATATTATTATGATAGCGGTATAATTATGCTCAAAATCTACCTGCCGATTTTCATTCTGGCCGCGTTGTTGATAAATCAGGCGAGGGGTCAGGAAATGGAAGGGATTCTTTCGCAAACCAGGCCCCCTGTCCGACCGATGGTTTCGGTCAACATCAACCCGTCGGCTGTTTCGGTCACCCGTCTTCATTACGGCGGGGGAGGAGATTGGTATTGGGGAAGTTCCGCTCTGCCGAATCTTCTCGATTTCATTCGGGAGAACAGCAATATCCCGATCGACACGATGGAACATGTGGTACAGATTATGGATGACAATCTGTTCCGGTATCCGTTCCTGTTTGCGACCGGTCACGGCATAATGAAATTCAGCGATGATGAAAAATCGCGATTGCGCACTTTTTTGACCAACGGCGGTTTTCTATTCATAAATGATTCGTATGGGATGGATAAAAATGTCCGAAAAGTAATCGCCGATCTTTTCCCGGAACGGGCGCTGGTGGAATTGCCCTTTGATCATCCGGTCTATCACAGCTATTACGATTTCCCGGCCGGGCCGCCCAAGATTCATGAGCATGACGGCAAACCGGCGCAAGGTTTCGGGATTATTATCAACGGCCGCGTGGCATTGTATTATCTTTACGAATCGGATATCGGTGACGGCTGGGAGGACCCGCAGGTCCATAACGATCCGCCTGAAAAGCGGGAAGCGGCGCTTAAAATGGGCACCAACCTTCTGGTTTATGCCCTTACCCATTGACCATTCTTTTTGAGGTGTCTTATGCGAGGATTTGAACGAATTGCCGGGCTCAAAAAGAGAATTAAAAATACGCTCATTAAGGAGAGATTGATATTTTTCACCGCGGGGCTATTTGGTTCGATAGCCGGAATAGTTTTAATCTGGGTGGCGCTGTCGTTTTTGGCCGGCATCATGATTCTTCCGGTCTGGCTCAAAATTCTGTTATTGGCGATTTCGTCAGTATCGATTTTATATCTTTTCTGGAATTTGGCTTTGGCGCGCCTTCTGGCCGGGTCAGCGGAGAAAACCGCCCTGAAATTGGAGCGAAAATTTCCCGACCTGAAAGGGCGCCTGATTGCCGCGCTTCAATTCTCCGCGATGGATGAAAGCAAGTCGGCCGGATACTCCGATGATTTGATGTTTGCCACACTTCTTCAGGCGGAAGAAAAAAGCAATGGTCTGAATTTCAATGAGGTGGTTTCGGCATATCCCTTCTGGCGCAATTTGCGGAATATGGGGATAACCGCGGTTCTGGCTTTGGTTCTGCTGTTTGTCTTTCCCGGCTTGTTCAGTTATTCCTATGAAGTCTATTCCAAGCCGACCGAATTGGTCACCCCGCCATTGGGATTCACCCTGATTCCATATCCCGGCGAGACAATTGCGGTCAAGTACCGTGATATCAGTATCGGGGCGATTCTAAAAGGGGATCGTCACCCCGACAAAGCCGCCATTTTTTATCGTTTCAGCGATGGCAACTGGCAGAAAACAGATATCACACTGCCCAAGGCGAAACATTTCGGCCCATCGCAAAGCGATTCCATTATGATTTCTACGACTATCAAGCAGGCCAAACGCCCCTTTGATTATTATGTCCGTGCCGGACGAATTACCACTGCCGTCTCACATATCGATGTGGTCGATCGGCCGCGTGTCACCGGGATAAAAACCTCATTATTCTATCCGGAATATACCGGTCTAGCGCCATCGGTTATCGACGAAAATGACGGCAATATATCGGCCGTAACCGGAACCCGGGCCAATATCCGTATCGAAACCAATCTTCCTTCGGCCAAGGCGGAAATGATATTTGATGATTCCTCGCGGACGCCCTTTGAAATTAACGGCCTGACCGCCGAGCAATCGCTGCGGATAGACAAAAACCGCAATTATGTCATTCATTTGCTTGATAAGCAGGGGGAAGTCAACCCCGATCCGATTGAGTATAATATCACGGCCGTTCCCGACGAATACCCTGCAATTGAGGTTCTTCGCCCGGGACAAGATATCAATTTGACCGATAATATGACGGTGCCGCTTCTTCTGCGGATCTCCGATGATTACGGTTTTTCTTCGCTCGTTTTAAAATATACGGTGGTGCATCAGGGCGACAAGGGTGACGAGAAAGTGGCCGTGCTGCATTTTTCGGACAAAATCAAAACCCAGGGGGAAATCAATTTCAGCTGGGATGTCGAGCCGCTCAATCTGGAGCCGTCCGATTATATCCAATATCATTTTGAGCTGGCCGATAATGATCGTATCAGCGGGCCAAAGATAACGGCCTCGCGTCAATATATCGCCCGCCTGCCATCCCTGGATGAGATTATCGCGCAGAGCGACCGGGAGCAAAATGAAAATATCGACCAGGCCGAAGATTACCTCAAATCCCAGAAAGATCTGGCCGATCGACTTCAGAAAATCTCCCGCAAACTGGAGCAGGAGCAAAATTCGGGAGGCAACAGCAAGGTCGCCTGGCAACATCAGCGCGAAATGGAAGAGGTCGCCAAGAACCAGGAGAATCTGGAAAATAAAATTCAGGAATCGGCCCAAAAAATGAATGAGATGATCGACCGGATGCAGGAAAACCGCACCACCAGTCGCGAAGTTCTCGAGAAACTGGCCGAGATCCAGAAATTGTACGAAGAAGTCGCCACGCCGGAGATGCGGGAGGCGCGTCTAAAATTGATGGAAGCGCTCAAGAATATGGACCCGAAGAAAATTCAGGAGGCGCTTAAGAATTTCCAGATGTCGCAGGAAGAATTAATGCAGCGGCTGGATCGGACCATCGCCCTCCTCAAAAAAATGAAAATTGAGAACAAGGTCAATGCCCTGACCGACATGGCCAAAGAAATCGCCGCCAATCAGGATAAAATGAATAAGAGTACCTCCGACAGCAAGAAAGAGCAATTGCCGACCCTGGCGCCCGAAGAAAAAAAGGTGCGGGATCAACTGGATGAGCTGAAAAAGCAGACCGCGGAATTGCGTCAGATGCTCAAAGAGACCAACTACAACAAGGCCCAGGATGCCGACCAGTTCTGTAAAGCGGTGGAGCAGAATGACGCCGGTGAAAATATGAATAATATGACCCAGAGTCTTTCTCAGAAAGAGCAGGAACCGGCGCTGGATCAGGGGAAGAAGGCCCTCTCGAAACTTCTTTCCATGCTGAATCAATTGCAGCAGGGGCAAGCCAGTATGTGCAAAGGGGGAGATAATGAAATGGCGGCCAAGATGCGCCAGGCGATCGACGATATAAATTATCTCTCCAACGACCAGAAGGGTATCATCGATCAGTCCGGTAATATGAACGCGGAATCGGAGGTCCTCCGGGATCTGGCGGCCCGGCAACAGACGCTCAAGGAATCGGTTACGGGATTGGCCCGGGAAATTCAAGAAATGGGGAAAGAGTCTCCTTTTGTGGCGGCGGAATTGAACAATCTGGTACGAAGCGCCATGGGGAACATGGATTTGTCGGTCGACCGCCTGAGCGACCGGCGCGGTCTCGAAAGCAAAACTTTTCAACAGGAAGCGCTCTTCAATTTGAACCGGGCCGCGGTGCGAATGCTGGATGCTCTCGAGCAGCAAAGCAATTGCAACAAGGGCGGCCAGTGCGACAAACCGACCCAGAAGCTAAATTCCCTTTGCGATAAGCAAAATATGCTCAACCAGCAGACCCAATCGCAGTGCAACAACCCGAAGGATATTTCGCCATCGAACAAAGAGGCGATGGCCCGACTCGCGTCGGAGCAGGACGCTATTCGAAAGAGTCTGTCCGATTTGGAAAAGGAATTCGGCAACAGCCGGGAGGTTTTGGGACGTCTTGACGCCATTTCGGATGAAATGAAGAAAATAGTCGATGAATTGTCAAGCGGCGAAGCGGGCGAGCCGACTCTGGAACGTCAGTTGCAGGTCTATTCCCGCATGCTTGATGCCTCCAAGACCCTTCAGCGAAAGGATTTCACCGATCAACGCAAAGCGGAAGTGGGAAAGGATATCACTCGCAATTCTCCGTCGGCTCTTTCCGGGGAACAGCAGCAGGGTGGATCGAATATGGAAGACAAATTGCGGCAGTTTATGAATGAAAATTATCCGTCCGAGTATGAGCAACATATCAAGGCATATTTTAAAGCCTTGATGGAAAATAGCGGTGAAACGGCGCCGATTCCTCAGCAATGAAGTACCTTAAAAGCGTAATAGTCATACTTTTCCTGTCGCTTTTGACCGGATGGGCACAGGGACAGATGAATCTTTCATCACCTCCGAGGATAGATTCGGTCCCGCCCCTGAGGCAGGGGGCATTTGTGCCTAATGATAAAATCGCGGGAGTGCGGCAGATGATGGCGCAGGGGGCCTATATCAGCGCCGCCACTATTCTGGAGGGATATCTTGAAAATGATCCCGATAACCGCTTGTTGATTGAGCTGCTGCTTAATTGCTATGCCGAACTAAAGGCTTACGACAAATCGGAGGCTCTTCTCCAAAAGCAGATTGAAAAGAACCCGGATGATTTCCGCAATCGCTATTTGCTTCTGGAATTATATCTGAAAAGCGGCAGTGATACGCTTGTCGCCGATCAAGTCAATTATATTGTCGCGGCCAATAAGGGAAACCGCGATATTTACGGAACTGTCATTCGGCTTTTGATTAATTACGGACAGAATGACCTGGCGCAGAGCCTGATCGAAAAAGGGCGGAAAGAATTCAACCACCCGGAATTCTTTGCCATCGA
>CALMKK010000189.1 GCA_937867135.1 uncultured candidate division Zixibacteria bacterium | reverse complement strand
GGTTAAAGGCGCCCTGTTTACCGTTCTCTCTTTCCCGGTCCTGATGCCGCTTCTAGTGGCTGTGATTGAAATCACAAAGTCGGCTTTTCTCGGCGGAGCCTTCAAAGACGTCATGGCTCCGGTGCAATTAATTGTGGCTTATGATGTTGTTATGACAACTCTGTCATTTTTGCTGTTTGATTTCGTCTGGCGGCAATGACTAAACAAGATAAAAAAGATTAGGATTTACCATCATTTTTGTTAAATTGTGTGAACCGTTCCTGCGTAAAATGGTTTGAGTAAATATGTTGTGGAAAATATTGATATTTCTGGGGATGACTTTTGTCATCGTTATGGCCTTTGCGACGCCGTCGCCGATGGCCCCGATCAGCTCCTTGGGGCCGGTTGATGCCTACCGCATCTTCTATTTTCATGTTCCCCAGTCCTGGGTCGCAACTCTGGCCTTTTTGCTTTCTATGTTTTTTTCTATCCGTTTTCTGATGACCAAAAACACCGATTATGATTTGAAAGCGGTTACTGCCAACAAAATGGGGCTCATCTTTGCCGTCCTGGCAACTGTCACCGGATCAATCTTCGCCAAAATGACCTGGGGCGAATTCTGGAACTGGTCGGAAATCAGAGAGGTTTCCATTTTCATTCTCCTGATTATTTACGGCGCTTACTTTGCATTGCGTTCCGCCATTCCCGATGAAGACCAGCGCGCGACTTTATCGGCCGTCCTCTCGATTATCTTCGCCGTTTCGGCCGTTTTTCTTATTTTTGTTCTGCCGCGCATTTATCCCACGTTTACTCAGCACCCCAATGATTCGGTGGTCGACAAAACCGGAAAATTGACAATGGGGCCGACCGTCAGCCTGATCTTTTTCACCTCGCTGGCGGCGTTCACCGCCCTCTTTGTCTGGATATACAATCTTTCACTGAAAGTTAACCGGGCCGTTCAGGCGAAAGTTCTGGAGGAAATTTAATGGATGCCAATTATGTCGTAATGATTGTGACCCTGATTATCTGGGTCGGCATATTTCTATATCTTCTTTCCATCGATAAAAAAATTCGCAAGTTAGGGAGTAAATAATGAAGGCAAAATATATCATCGGCGCCCTTATTATTGTCGTTTTTGTGGTCTGGGGCGCCTCGGCTTTCCTTAAAACGACGGTACAATATGTTTCCATCGCCGAAGCCAAACGGACCGGCCGGACCGTGCAGGTCCTGGGGAATATCGACTTCAGCGACGTCCATTTCGATGCCGATCAAAAGCGGCTGGTCTTTTCCATTTATGATTCCACCTCCGCCAATTCATCTGCATCGCCGGCCGAACGGATGAAAGTCATTTACTACGGTGTTGTCCCGGGCAACTTCGAACAGGCCACCCAGGTGGTCGTCCGCGGAAAACAGGGCCCTGACGGTTTTCTGGCGGAAAAAATCCTGGTCAAATGCCCCTCGAAGTATCAAGGACTCGAAAAAGATTCAAAGGATATGAAAGGTTAATATATGGCTCCCGGACTTCTCGGTAATCTGGCCCTGCTTCTTGCTTTCGCCATGGTGGTGATCGGAGGAGCCGCCTTCCTCTTGACCGCCCTGGGAAAGAAGAATCTCTTCAATCTCGGGATTAAAGTCTACTATTTGCAGGTCTTCTTCGTAACATCGGCCCTCGCCTATCTTCTCTACCTGTTTTTTACTCATAATTTCGGTGTCAGATACGTCGCGGAATATTCCTCGACCGACCTGCCGTTCCATTACCTCCTTTCGTCCCTCTGGGGCGGCCAGGAAGGAACATATCTTCTTTGGCTGTTCCTCAGTACACTATTCGGACTGTTTATTCTCAAACGCGGCAAGCAGTACACTTCATGGGCGATGTTTTTCCACGCCCTGATTCATATCTTTCTCCTTTCCATAATGGTTTTCGCCCTCTCCCCTTTCCGGGCCTTAATTCCCCCGGCGGTGGAAGGTTCCGGCCTTAATCCCCTTCTGCAGGATTACTGGATGGTTATTCATCCCCCTATCATGTTCTGCTCTTTCGCCATGGCCGGCATACCGTTCGCCCTGGCACTGGCGGCGATGATAAAAAGAGATTTCTCAACCTGGGTAAAAACGACTTTCCCCTTCGTGGCAATAACTTCCTTCGGCCTCATCCTGGCCAATGTCCTCGGCGGATATTGGGCCTATAAAACTCTCGGTTGGGGCGGATATTGGGCCTGGGATCCGGTCGAAAACACTTCCTTCATACCGTGGGTGACTTCCGTCGGCCTGATTCACGGCATGCTGATTGAACGCCGTTCCGGCGCCCTGCGTCGGGTCAATCTGCTCTTATCAACATCGCTTTTCATGTTGGTCATGTATGGGACATTTTTAACCCGCTCCGGAGTCCTGGCCGATTTTTCTGTCCATTCCTTTGTCGATCTCGGTCTTAATGGCATCTTGGTCGGCTTCCTGCTCGGCTATGTCCTTCTGATTGGAAGTGTCTTTTTCAGTTCCCGCACCCCTGATAAAACCGGCAAGCCGCTAAATTACAATATATTTTCGCGTGATTTTATCCTCTTCGCGGGGATGGTGTTGTTTCTGATTCTCGGCGCCGTAATTCTCTTCTGGTCATCATTGCCGCTCATCACCCGTTATTTGACCGCCAATCCCTCCGCCGCCGATGTCGGTACTTATAACGCTTTCGCGTTCCCCTTCGCCATTATTATCTCCCTCTTCCTGACCTTCAGCCCGCTCCTTATCGGAACCGGATTAAAGATTGAAAATTTGAAAATGAAAAGTCTTATGGCCTTCGGCATTGCCTTGCTTGTCGCGGGGCTTCTTTTCATCTTTAAAGCTATCCCTCTGACGATCGCCATAACGACCTTCATCTATCTTGGCGTGATGATTCTGTACTTCCAGAGCAAGGTGGTTACCAAACCGCTGCTGCAGGCTCTGCTCTTCGGCTCGGTCGGCGTCGTGCTGGCTCTGATTTTCGGCGTCCGGCAGTTGGATTATCTCATCTTTATCGGCGCCGCTTTGACCGCGGCCGGTGCGCATATAAATATCATCGTCCAGTATCTCACTTCCCGCCCGGAACTGGTCGGCGGACATCTGGCCCATTTCGGATTCGGTCTGATGCTGGTCGGGATTCTTACATCCTCGGCCTTCTCGGTCAACGAGCAGGTCGTGATACCGCGCAATCAGGAGCAATCCGCCTTCAATTACAAAATCACTTATGACGGCACCGCCGGCGATATCCGCCAGAAAGACAACGAGATTCTTCTGACTCTGCACCACAATGGCAAAAAGATCGACGCCCGTCCCCAGTTCTTCTATGCCGAGCGGATGAATGGAATGATGAAAAAGCCATACATTAACAAAAGTATTATGTATGATCTCTATTTCTCCCCGCAGGATATTCAGGAAATGCCGGGTAGCGAGGGGTTGGTCCTGCATAAGGGCGAATCGGCCAAAGTGGGCGACTTCAACATCAAGTTCGTTACTTTCGATATGACCGCCCATGAATCGACTTCCGGCGTCTCGGTCGGGGCGACGCTTGAAGTGCAGTACGGCGGAAAGACCGAAACCGTTACGCCCCATCTGGTCTCCAATCCCGATGCCGCACAGGATGCCCGCAATATGATTTCACAGCCGGCGCATCTTTTCACCGGCCAGAATTACGATGTCCATCTGGAGCGGGTGAATGCCAGTGATGGGTCGGTGGCGCTTTCGATTCCGGGCCTGATTGAGAGCGGTGCCCCGGATCGGTTGATACTCGATGTTTCCCGCAAACCGGCCATAAATGTCCTGTGGTTCGGGACGATGCTGATCTTTTTCGGAATGATTGTCGTTATCTATAACCGCTTCAAAAAATAGACAGTATCATATTCAAGTTTTAAGGCGGTGAGAGCATTCTCACCGCCTTTTATTTATAACGAATTTGCATTCTTAGACAATTACTTCAGGAGAATTAATTTTCTCGTTTCGCTGAAACGACCCGCCGTCATACGATAAAAATAGATTCCCGTCGGAAGCGCCTTCCCCTGCATGTTTACCCCGTCCCAAATAACCGAATAATTCCCGGCCGACATATTTCTATCGACCAGGATTGCCACTCGCTCTCCCAATAAATTGTATACCGACAGCTCCACATCTCCCCGGGACGGTATCGCATAGTCGATCCGGGTGAACAGATTAAAGGGATTGGGCGAATTTTGTTCCAACTTATATCCGGACGGAAACTTTGCATTTTCCGTCTCGGTAACGGCGGTGGCGAAAGTATCCGGCATGTTCAAAATATATTTTAAATCGGTGATAGAACTTAAGCGGTCCGCACCCTGCCCGATTCCCAGTTTTATCAGCACATACTGGCTGTCCCCGGCCGGAAAATCGAACGGCCCGAAACTCCCCACAAAATGCGGATTCCCCGGAGCCGTCTGAAGATCTCCCGTCCCGGCCACCGGATCTCCCGGATAACTGTATTTGCTCCCATTCGCCAACGGCGTTCCATTGCGATTCAATCCCCGCATCAGATTGTAACTTTCCGACGTGTTCTGCGGATCGTTGCCGTTAGGATAGCTCACAAATCCGCTCATCGGTAAATTTTTATAATCATGAATTATTTTCCCAAAAAAGATGGCCGAGTCTCCCGTCGCAACCACGGCCGGTCCATACGCCATTTTCACCCCCAGCGCCGGCGGCTGTTTCCCATAAACATAATCGCTGTCGCTATGATTGTAGCAGAACATGATATCGTTTAAGGTATCGCACCCGGTCAGGTCGTCTTCGGCCCACCCCAGATCGGGATCAAGAAAGATCGACAGATACGCCTCGGTAATGTCATTTCCTCCCTTATTGAACAGGCCGAATTCCATATATACGATGCGGTTTCGCGATATATCATCATGGGCCCAGATCGTCTGACGAACCTCTATTCCCAGCGGAACGCTTTGACTCGCTACCAAGGTATGCGTCGCCGGATTGGCGTCGTTGCAGACCGACCACAACGTTTGTTGCCCTCGCAGATACGGCCGTCCGTATCCATCGACCGGCGCCCCTTGACCGACCGGCCACTCATTATAATCGGTATTGGGATTCGACTGCATGCTGTCGGCGTAAATTTTATATGTACGGTACGCCCTGACTGTATCGGCGTCGGCAATAAAACCCGCGCCGCTCATCGGCCCCGGCCAGTACTCCGAGGCGAAATCGGCCACCGTAACCCGCGTTTCACCCCCGACTTTTCCGCCCAGCCAGAGTCCGCCGGAATAAAGCGGTGATTTTATCTCGGTGCCGTTGCGGATATCGGCAATCGAGACATAGGGATAAAATGTCCCGTAATCATACCCGAAAAACCCGGCCATATCCCGCCCGAAAAAGGCCCGATTGGTGACTATCATAAGAATATCATTGGTATTGATGAAGGTGGTATCGTCCATAAGGAGCACTTTTGAAGCGCCTTTTGTCGTGGCCGCGACCGATCCGGCCGACAAAATCAAAATTACCAGGAATAACGCGATTCCCGAGCCATTAAAAGCTAACCTCTTCGCCATATCATCCTCCTCTATATTTCAATATGGACTCCTTTCTATAATGTTTCAATTATTAAATCGCTTGGCAACATCTAAAATTCCGAATTTCCGGGTCCCGCATTAACGCTTTTCTCACCCCTTTGAAAATAATTATTGCACATCCAATTTCTTGTCTTGTCATTTGCGGCGAATGAAGCAGACCCAAATCCCATTTTCTTATCTCCTTGAAAAATATGACGATACGGGGCGGTGGGTTTGTTTTCCAAAAATTTTTGACCCCATTTTGAGACATGCAGATTTCGGCCAACACTTTGAAAGAAAGGCAATTGGAGAAAAATTGGCGGGAACGGGCAAAATGGCTTTGCTTCCTAAAATGCAGGATGATGGGTCATTGGCGCAATTAGCGCCGGATATGCGGTTATGAGCGGACATAATTTCAGACCTTTTTCTATATAAGGGGCCCGATAAAGCAATCAACATCAGATCGGTAGCAAAAATGCATGTTTGCGCGGGTCGGCATTGCGAACGGATTTTCATCTCCGATGCGATGTCGCCTTCCATACCATCAGGTCACGTAGGTCAAGCCCACTTGGGGAGGGGATGGGCGTGGTTGGGGGGCTTGACATTATTAATTTTTGTAGATCGGCATTCCGATTCCCCGGCAACCG
Organism: uncultured candidate division Zixibacteria bacterium; assembly: GCA_937867135.1. GTDB lineage: Bacteria > Zixibacteria > MSB-5A5 > GN15 > PGXB01 > UNRQ01. The sequence continues at coordinate 2,437 of CALMKK010000189.1, read as the reverse complement.
ACGGGGATGAGAAACCCGACATCTTTTTCTTGTAGGGCAGGATCCCGTGGGGCGGCGGGGATGGGAAGGGAGTGATCCTGCCATTTAAAATTGCGTCAACAAGAAAGTCAGGACCGAAGACGCTCCTGACCTACGCTGGCTTGGCTTTGGAGAATAGATTGGAACGATTCAGATTTTTTGATAATTCCCACCCGCTGGACGGGTTACCCATTTTGCATAAATTATTTCGAGTCCTTTTTTCTTGATATTGCAATATATAACATGAAAAATGCCAGCATTACTCCTATATTTTGAAGAAAGGCGGTTCTACGGTTCAAATCGACCTGATATTTGATAAATCTAGGGGCAATATTGGGGCTTTTTATTTTGAGCTCTGCGCCATACACGGAAAACAATTCCTTCATTGGTGAGCCAAATTCAATCGGACCCTCATTTGTAAAAACAACTACACCATCCATACAAAAAGCGTGATTATAATCATCTGACTTGATATTCAAGCTCCCCGCATTTTGAAATGTGGAGTCTATAGAACAAAAGCTCGACAAGTCCCTATCATACAATTCGGGAGATTCCGAATTGGCAATAGTAACAGTATTATGATTACTATCAAATATTGTTTTCCAATTTGCATATTCATTAGAGTCAACTCGCAGAACAATATGTATTATGATTTTTTCACCGGCAAGAAAGCCAGCACCGGTGGTTTTAAATTGTACATTCGTCCAAGCCAGCACCTTTATATTGGAATTGGCAATTTGCTCTGCTATTACATCCGTTGCATGCACAAAATGTGTTGTGGGTCTTTTATATTCGTAGAATCCATATAAAAATATAAAGGCACCAATTGGAATTAGCAATCTTTCAATCGGGGAAAAGGAATTTATTATATATAATAATTTATCCTCAATAAATTTCGCCAATTTATTTCGCCTAGTTCCATCTTGCATATTGTACAGTTCCTAATTTAATATATTTTATTATGTCTTCATTCGTGAGCGGCAGATGATCCTATCTGCCCGTATCCCCCTGTCTCCGTCATTCCGGGCTTGACCCGGAATCTAATTTATTGTCAGGACCGAAGACGCTCCTGACCTGCGCTGGCTTCGGATTCAGCAATCATAATCATGGCAATATTCAATTCGGGCAAACAGGTGACAGCCCGGAATTATATAAAAAATTAATCAAATAGGATATATCTAATATATTTATACTTCCGTTTCCGTTAGAGTCCCCCGATTGCAGTGGGACTGGAGCTGGACCTCCCTTGTAAAGAAAATTCACCAAATATGCCACATCGAGAATATTCACAACCAAATTACTGTTAGCGTCACCACATATGTAGGAAGTTGATGTCCTTACGACATTTGAAATTGGTGACCAATTAATTTCTAAATCTCCAGTCTTGATTCCAAAATAATAAAGGGCATGCGAACTTAGTCCATTTACAACGATGGATTCTGTCGCTCCTGCTGGCTTTGGGTGGCTCTCACCTACCAATTGAATTGCTGTTTCCCAGTTTGAATCCGAAAGTGGATATTCTGAATATCTCATGTCATATAAAACAGCAGTTCCCATCAGACTGTCATTTCCGGGGGCTGTCCAACGAAGAGAAACCGAATTAATAGAGGACTCGGTGATAACTAAATCCTTTATTTTCGCGGGAGGAATAGAGTCCGGAATTGCAATTGTTCGATTCATCATAATATACATAGAGTAATTAAAGGAGCGTCCGACAATATCGAGATCTGAATCATTATCTAAATCAGTGCAGTAATATGAATTAACACCATCCCCTACTTTATAGCCATAGAGGGGGATAAAATCGTGATTGTCATTGTTAATCAGAAAGAAGGCGCTATCATTTCCGCAAGACCCAAATATATCTATGAATCCATCTTTGTTGAAATCTCCACAACAGATGGATTGCGGATATCCTGCCGCCATATAATTCTCCGATGGGGCAAAAGTCCCATCACCTAAATTGTAGAGAACGGAAATATCGTGTGAATCATTATTCCCGACAGCCAAATCAGGACTATTATCATTGTTAAGATCTGCAATAGCAATTGATGTTGGTCTGGATCCAACATCCCAATTGACACCATTGCGAAATGTCCCGTCGCCATTATTTATAAAGATGGTTATATTTTTGGAAAGGGAATTTGCTACGGCAATGTCCTGAAAATCGTCGCTATTTAGGTCACCCGCATTAATGCAAATTGGGTTATCTCCGGATACATATTTGATTCCATCGCTGAAGTCTCCATAACCGTCGTTGAAAAATGTGGCAATGCTGTCAACAGGGCTGGCAACTATTAAATCGGAATCCCCATCTTTATCTACATCAGACAGAACAATAGCAGATAACTCATACCAGAAGATATCCAAAGTGTCTCTACTGACAAATATCCCGCTTCCATTATTATAATATCCATTT
>CALMKK010000188.1 GCA_937867135.1 uncultured candidate division Zixibacteria bacterium | reverse complement strand
TGGGGCAGATTCCTCGCGGTGGCGGCGGGCGGTTTCCAATTGCGCCACAAGTTGCTCCATTTGCTTGGCTTCTTCGGAAAGAGACAAGAAACGATCGGTTTCGCTTTCCTTTTTTCTCTTTACGCGGGATAATTCCTTCTCCCTTTTGGTTTTTTGAGAAGAGACAAGGGCATATTCATTTCTCTTTTTCGTTCGGGCCGCGCCAACCACTTTCTCCCGATCGGCCAGTGCCATGAATTCTTTTTCGGCGTCCGCCAGATATTCCGATGATCGGGTCAATTGACGGCGATCATATGCGGCCAAAGCCCGAAGGTACAGGACCCGCAAAAGTGCATTTTTCTCCGCGGCAACTCCGGATGATTCATATTGATCCCACCGTATGCCCATGTAGTAATATTTCAAATTGCCGATGTAGTGCGCTCTGGTGGTTGTCAAACGCACCTGCGCTTCATTCTGATTCGATTTTGCTTTATTCATATCGGAGCGAATCGCCCCCAATTGCTTATTCAGCCGCCCCAGAACGGTCTGATTTATCGAGGCCCGTTGCTCATAATCGGTGATTTCTTTTTGAACCCGCCGTTCCAATTGCTGAAGGGAATCGAGATTGTTGCGGCTCTCTTCCATTTCTCTTTTTATGCGCTCCAATTCCTGCTTCTGCTTGACAATATCATTGTTCTGGCCGCGGCCCAGAGAAAAAGCCAGAGCCGCGAAAATAATCGAAAGCGCGACGGGAAACCAAATTTTGCGATTCATCAGGTAAGCTTCCTTCGCGATCCGATAAATCCGCCGATAAGGCCTATCACGACCGCCCCCAGGCAAAAATAGATGATATTCAAAAGGGAGGGGAATAATATCTCGACATTCCGTAACGAATAAAGGCCGGCCCCATAGCGGAGAGCGAGCCAACTTCCGGCGGCCGCGATCAGGGCGTATACGACGGCGTCAAAGACATAGGGAAAGGTCAGGAAGAAGGTTCCCCCGCCCATCAGCCACAATTGCTTGATTCCATATTCCCCGGTTCGAACCGCCAGTCGGACCGAATAGGTTAGATTTAAAAAGACCGCCAACAATATAATAGCGCCAAGAATCAGGACAGCGCGCCGGGCCAACAATTTGGCCATTTCCACCCGTTCCAGCCAGCTTCTGGCGTAAAAAATCTCAGCTATGCCGGGTATCGATTGCAGTTTATTTTTAATTTCATCGAGCTTTCGGCTGTCGAGATAATTCTCTTTAAAGGTCACGACAATGGAGCGCGGAAGAGGATTGGCATCGAACCCTTCCAGCAAATCGGTTCCCATCAAATTATCGAGACGGCCGCGGGCCTCGTCACGGGAGATATATTCGACCGTGTCAACCCCATCCATTTGACCGATAGCAGCAGTAATCGCCACGGCGGCGGAATCGGTCAAGGAATCCTGCAAAAATATCTCGATATTAATTTCAGACATTTGACGATCATAATAGGCCCCAACCGTGAGGGACGTCACCCAGAGGAGATCAAGAAGGAAAAAGAGAAGTAACAGCGATAATAATGTTCCCAGGGAGGCAATCGGTCGCCTGAAAATCAATCCGGCCGCCTTGCCCGTCAAATAAATTAATTTATTCATGCCAGCTTCCCCTCGCTAAGACGATATTCCCCGGCGCCGGGAACGGCAAGCGAGGTCTGCCCGGTGGTCAAAATAAGCATGGTGTGCCCTGAGACCGAAAGTCGTTTTAAAATAGCATTTATTTCCTCGGCAGCGGCGGTTCCCAGTCGGTCCAACGGTTCATCAATCAAGAGCAATGGTTGATCCGCTATGATGGCCCGGGCCAGCAGAACCTTAATCTTTTCACTCCGGGTCAGAGCCGCTACCATATGAGAGCGTCGGGCGGTGAAATTGAAATGTGCCAGAATCTGGTTCAATTTTAACCGGCAAGCGGTTCGGGATTCTCCTTTAAGGATCAGCGGATAGAGCAAATTTGTTCCGACCGAATCAAAGGGGAGCAAATCAAAAATTCCGCCAACCCCGCCGATGCGACGACGGATCGCGGCTTTTTGATGTTCGGAGCCGGTTAACATATTCTGGCCAAAAACCGTTATGGAGCCGGAATTCGGTTTTTGACGGCCGATAATTAATTCGGATAGAAAGGTTTTGCCGGTTCCGGCGGACCCGGTGATGAGGGCGGTCTCACCGGCTAAAAGGGTAAAATTAAGCTCCCGGAAAATATGATAGCCGCTGTCGGTTACCAGTGTAACCGCGCTCATCTCAACAATTTTTTCTCGACTATTCAATTTGACAAGGCCGTCTTTTTTCTTATAGTATTGTAAAACATATCATAAAATTGGATAGTTTTCAACATTAATGATTTCATAAACCTCAGCGAGGCGCAAATTATGAAAACCGGTATATTACTTCTTCTGACCATGATTGCGGTCAGTGTAACCGCGGCTGATTCCAACTGGCACCAAATGCCAACCGGTTATACCGGTATTATCAATAGCGTTTATTTTTGCGGTCAAAATAGCGGTTTCGGGGTAACCACCGACGGTCTAATTATCAGAATTTCCGATAACGGCCAAGCTGTCATTGATACTCTGAAGCAGAATTTGCCGTTGCAGAGTATTTGCTTTTTACCGGAATGCAAAAAGGGTTTTATTTGCGGCAGCAAAGGAATGCTTTTTAAAACAGAAAATGGCGGACAGTCATGGGAGCCGCAGTCTTTTGACAGCAGTTTCTGGTTTTTTGATATCGGCTTTGTGGATTCCCTGCACGGGTTAATGGTCGGTTCCAATGTCTACAGCAAATATAGCATGGCGGGGGTCGCTTTTATTACATCGGACGGCGGCCGGAATTGGGATTCCGTAACGATTAAGGGCAGGCAATTGGACAATATCGACATCTCGCCGGAGGGGATCATGACGGTAGCGGGGGCGGGTCGGATTTTTATCTCCCGTGATAGCGGCCGCACATGGGAAGATCATAATTCTCCCGAAGGCGGCGCCGTGCGGGCGGCCGGGATTCGCGGGAATATCGGGCTTATGGTCGGCATGAATGGATATGTGGCTATGTCGGGAGACGCGGGCAAAACCTGGCAAAAATATGCGGTTTTAAGCGAAGACAAGCATCTAATGGATCTGGTCATGGTCGATTCCAGAAGGGCCTATGCCGGCGGCTCCGACGGGGCAATTCTCTATACCGATGATTCCGGCCGCAATTGGACCCCCGAAGCCAGCAGTACAAACGCCGAATTAATCAAATTGAGGCAATTTGATAATCGCCTGTTTGGATGCGGCGGTCAGGGAAAAGTGATTTATAAGGATTGGGGAAAGAAATAGTCTATTTGACTTGATTGTCGGCGACTTTTTCGTCTTCCAATGAAAAAGATTCAAGGTCATTTTTAATACGACTGGTGGAAATTTTCATCATATAAACCAGATTTCTGGTGTACTGATCGTTTACGCGGCGCTCTTTTAATTGCGATGATAATTCCTCTTCCACCTGTGCCAGGCGAGCCAAATTCCTGATTACCGATCGCAATCGACCCGATAATTCCTGATTGGCTCGATTCATGGATTCGGCGATTTCGGCCATCATATCGGTTCGATTCAAACGAACCAGCTGAGAGAGATTTCCCTCGCCCATCATTTTCAATCCCCGTTTTATTTCTTCACCGGGCCGATTGTCTCTTCGCGCCAGATGAAAAACGGCCAGCACCGTGGTCAGACCGCCGACAGTGAGGGCACAAAAATGCGAAAGAATCGGATTCCATTTCAGATAGGCGACCAGCCAGTAATTCAGGAGTGACGAAGTTATCATGGCGGCAATTATGGCAAGGTAAATTTTGAGGATTAAATCGAGATAGTATCTGCTTTTTAATCTTCTACCGGTCGACATCAGCCCTTGTTCTCCATATTTTCCCTGATATAAATTATCGGCATATTTAAATTCCTCTGCATTAATTACTTGACATAATAATCGGGATTCCAAAATATTGGGGTGTGCCCTTAATTAAAGATGAAATTCTTTACAATCTGGCGGCGGTTCCTTTCAAGGCCCTGAGGGCGAAAAAGATCATTGTGTCGGCCGGATTTCTTTTATTGAGCGTTTTAATCTATACCATTGTTTCCAATATGGTATTGTTATTCGATTATGGCGAAATACCGTGGAAGTTGATGCCGGGTCTAATACATCCGCAGACAATTTTCTCCGGTATCCTCTATTATTTGGGCCTGACCATTGTGGCTTTAGTTTTGATGGACGGATTGATAGCGGTGACCATATTTGATTTTGAGGAGATGCGCGGCAACCGGTTTTATCCAATGCGAAGCGCCCTGAATTTCGGTTTCTCCCGAATCAGGCAATTACTTCTTTCGGAAACGGCCATTAT
>CALMKK010000187.1 GCA_937867135.1 uncultured candidate division Zixibacteria bacterium | reverse complement strand
CCTGATAACGCCGACCAATGAAGTAATGATGGAATATGTTTCAAGCGGGGAGGCGCAGGTAATCAGAAGTTTCTTTTCGCCAAATCGAGTGGCGTATGAAATAAAGCCTAGCAGTCCGGGGAGCGTTATTTTTTCAATCGGGTACGACGTGGGGTGGCGGGCTGTGGATAATCGAAAGATATATGAGAGCAATAATCTGGTGACGGTCGATTTTGGTCCTGAAAATCAAGGTGTGGAATTGTATTATAGAACGCCGTATTTTTGGCCCGGGGTATTGGTTTCGGCTCTGGCCTGGGGATTTCTATTTTTCATGTTCTTTAACCGCAAAGCGGGAGAGCGGTTGAAAACGATACTTTATTAATGTCCAGACGGCCTCAAGGCCGTCCATCCAACGGATTTTTTTCCCCTCCTCAAACTTGCGCGGGCGATAGGTTACGGGAATTTCATATATTTTGATTTTGTTTCTTCCCAGCTTGGCGACTATTTCGGGACAAAATTCGAACCGCCGGCACCGGAGATTCAGCGCTTTCATAATATCGGTGCGGACCATTTTATAGCACGTTGATTCATCGGTAATGCCGACGTCAAAAAGAAGATTGGCCAGGATGGTCAGCATTTTTCCGCCCCAGAGGTAGCGCTGATACGATATCCCCGATTCGGGATTGCGGATCCGTGAACCGAAGACGGCCACGGCCCTGTTTTGTTCGGCGATTTGAATCATCCGAACGAAATCTTCCGGATCATATTCGAGGTCGCCGTCCTGAATGACGGTATATTTTCCACGGGCCAGACGGAGGCCGTCGATAACCGCATCACCCTTGCCGATATTGGCGTTTTTATCGATGATACGCACATTGGGGCGGCTCGCGAACAGATGAATAATGTTACGGGTATCATCGGTGGAGCCGTTATTGACAATAATCAACTCCAATTCAATGGGCAGAGCGAGGACACGGTTAATTATCTCCGCGGCGGTGCGCTCTTCGTTATAGAGGGGCATGATGACGGATAAAAGCATTGGGGGAATATAATGTTTCGAATGTGATTTGTAAAAGGGCTAATTGCCTTGACTTTGAGGTATCGAAATATTAGTTTTTCGCCTGAACAATATGAAAAATAAGAAGATAGATTATGCCTCGGCCGGGGTGGATATTGCCGCCGCCGATCAGGCCAAGGAAAAAATAAAAATTCTGGCCCGTTCGACTTTTAATGAGTCGGTCTTATCGGAAATAGGGGCATTCGGAGGGTTTTTCAAACCGGACCTGAAAGGATTCAAAGAGCCGGTTTTTATATCATCGACCGATGGCGTCGGAACGAAATTGAAGATTGCCTTCATGACCGGAAAACATAATACGGTTGGGGAGGATTTAGTTAATCATTGTATCAATGATATTCTGGTTCATGGGGCGCGGCCGCTTTTCTTTCTGGATTATATTGCCACCGGAAAACTGGAGCCGGAAATAGTGGCGCAGATAGTTGAAGGGTTGGCGCGGGGATGCAAGAATGCCGGGATGGCCCTGATTGGCGGCGAAACGGCCGAAATGCCCGATTTCTATACGCAAGGGGAATATGATCTGGCCGGTTTTATTGTGGGGATGTTGGAGCAGGGGGAAATTATCAACGGTCAAAGCATTTTGCCGGGGGACGTGGCTATCGGGTTGCCGTCAATGGGGCTTCACACCAATGGATATTCTCTGGCCCGAAAGGTGATTTTTGAAATTGGCGGCAAGAAAGCTGAAGATTATGTGCCGGAATTGGGTGCAACAATCGGAGAGGCGCTGCTGGCAACCCACCGGTCATATCTAAAGCCGGTGATGTCGGCTCTTGAGACAAATATGATAAAAGGGATGGCACATATTACAGGCGGCGGAATTCCGGGGAATTTGAATCGCGTTCTTCCCGATAATATCAATGCGGTCATCGAAAAAAGGGCGTGGATACCGCTTCCGATTTTCGATTATATAATGAAGATGGGGTCTATTGCCGAGGAAGATATGTATCCGGCCTTTAATATGGGTATCGGATTTATTCTTGTCGTGGGGCCGGAAGAGGCCGATAAAATCTGTGATATTTTAAGAAGAGGCGGTGAAAATCCGTATATCATTGGTAAAATTACCAAAGGCCAGAAAAAGGTAATACTTAAGGATTAGGAATGTTTCTATTATGTATAATGGACGGATTCGGGCTCCGCAAAGATACTTATTATAACGCGGTGGCGATGGCAAAAAAGCCGAATATCGATAATTTATTCAAATCGTGTCCCAATACGGCCATTGACGGTTCCGGTTTGGCGGTCGGTTTGCCTAAAGGGCAGATGGGGAATTCCGAGGTGGGGCATCTCAATTTCGGCGCCGGACGAGTTGTTTATCAGGATATTACCCGTATCGATAAATCAATTGCAGACGGCGATTTTTTCACCAATAAGGTTTTGCTTGAGGGGATGAATCTGGCGGCGGGGAAGAATGCCGCGATTCATCTTTTTGGATTGGTTTCCGACGGGTGTGTTCATTCTTCAATGGAACATCTTAAGGCTCTGGTCCGGATGGCCCGGGACAAAGGGGTGCAGAACCTATTTCTACACGCATTCATGGACGGCCGGGATACATCGCCGAATTCCGGAATCGGATATATGAAAGAGGTGGTCGAATTTTTCGGCCAAATCGGTCTGGGAAAAGTGGCGACGGTGATGGGCCGTTATTACGGGATGGACCGCGATAAAAGATGGGAAAGAACGGAGAAGGGATATCAAGCCATTGTGAATAAGATCGGGGAGAGGTTTGAGTCGCCGCTCCGGGCGATCGGGGAGTCATATAAAAAGAATGTGACCGATGAATTTATAATTCCGACAGTGATGAATCTTTCGACACCGGAGGAGGGGAAATTAAAGACGGGCGATGTGGCGCTGTTTTTTAATTTCCGGGCGGATCGAGTGCGGCAGTTGTCTTATTTATTTGCCGGGCGGCAATATGAGGGTTTCCCGCATCCGCAGAATCCGAAAATTCATCTAATTACTCTGACCAATTATGACGCCGAGTTAAAGGAAGCCCATGTGGTTTATCCGCCGATACATTTGACCAATATTTTCGGCGAAGTAATTGCCAGGCATGGGATGAAGCAATTGCGGATCGCCGAAACCGAAAAATATGCCCATGTGACTTATTTTTTCAATGGTGGCGTGGAGACTCCATTTGAAAATGAAGACCGCTGTATGATACCATCGCCAAAAGTCGCGACCTATGATTTAAAACCGGAGATGTCATCGGTGGAAGTGGCCGATGAGACGGTGCGGCGGATTCTTTCGAAAAAATATGACGTAATAATTTTGAATTTTGCCAATTGCGACATGGTGGGGCACAGCGGGATACTGGAAGCGGCGATCAAGGCGGTTGAGGCGGTTGACGCCGGGGTGGGGAAAGTCATGAAGGCGGTGGAAGAGGTTAAAGGGCAGGCGATAATCACCGCCGATCACGGCAACGCCGAGCAAATGTATGATCCGGAGACCAAGGGGCCGCATACGGCTCACACCACTAATCTGGTTCCGTGCATTTTTTACGACGGTACCAAACGGCTCGGCCGGGTGAATCTTCGCGGCGGAGGCATACTGGCCGATGTGGCGCCGACTATTTTACAATATTTAAATATTAACCAGCCGGCCGAGATGGCCGGTCATTCCCTGTTTGTTCCGGGTGAAGTTCCCATTCCAAAGCATTAAGACTTTTTTCTGGCCGCCGGATCGGGCATTGCGGTTAAGGCGGGCGGAATTGACTTTTTGGGCCTTTGTGCTGGCATTGGCCTATATTCCGCTGCCGTTCGGCTTCCTGGCCTGGCTGGCGCTGGTTCGACCGTTGGAAATTTTGACAAATCTTAAGGGTAAGGCGGTGTTTAAGGCCGCCTATTTCTATTCCCTGATGAGCAATATTTTTCTGTTGTACTGGGTGGCGATTGTTACGCCGCCGGGTGCAGTGGCGGCGGTTTTCATTTTGGCCCTCTATCCGGCGACAGTGTTGTCCGCTTTCGTGAAAATCTATAAATGGAAAAGGAACCTGGGATTAATTTCGCTTCCAATTCTCTGGGTCGGGATGGAATATTTCCGAAGTCTCTCGCAGTTCGCTTTTCCCTGGACCGATTTGGCCTACAGCCAGGGGTATTACCTGACCTTCATTCAAATAGTTTCGGTAATCGGCTCCTACGGTTTATCATTTCTGCTGGTAATAATTAATATCTGTCTCTGGCAGGCCAAAAGCCGGACCAATATGCTGGAGCGGCGGGTCAGCTACGGCATTGCGGCGATAATCGTTCCGGTCATAATCTTTTTGTACGGCTGGGTTGTTTTTCCGCCAATGCCGGTACCGGCTGATATAAAAGTCTCATTGCTTCAGGGGAATGTGCCGCTGGAGGTTAAGTGGTCCAATGCCACGCGGGATGAGAATTTTGTTCTTTATGATTCACTGGCGCAAGTAGCATCGCACGATTCGTCGGATTTAATGATCTGGCCGGAAACGGCCGCTCCCTGCTATCCCCGACTGGAACCGAAATATCGGGAATGGATCGGCCGGACGGCTCAGAAGAGCCGGGCCTATCAATTGGTGGGGGCGCTGGAAGTAGAGACCAAAAATGACCGGGAGAAATCGTACAATTCGGCTTATCAATTTTCGCCTGACGGCACAATGGGGGCGCGGTACGATAAGATATATCTGGTGCCGTTTTCAGAGCATGTGCCGTATCAGGATTATATGCCGTTTCTCACCAGGGAGTTTTTGGCCCATTATATAACTCTGATCAAGACCAATGAAATTGAGTGGTGGTCGGATTTTTATCCCGGTGATTCAGCGGTGATATTCCAAACGGATCAGGCGAAATATGCGGTGCTCATCTGCTTTGAATCGGCTTTTCCCAATTATGTAAGGGAGTGCCTGTTGAAAGGGGCCGAGTTTATGGTGAACATAACGAATGATACCTGGTTCGGGCGGTCGCCGGGGCCGTTTCAACATATGCGGATCGCGGTCTTTCGGGCCGTGGAGAATCGGGTCTGGATAGCACGATGCGCCAACAGCGGGATATCCGCCTTGATTGACCCGTACGGTCGGGAAACGGCGAGAGCCGGATTATATGAGCGGAAAGTGGTTTCGGGGAAGGTGGCTCCGCTCGATGAATATTCGGTTTTCACCAGGATCGGCCCGGTGGTGGGCAGTTACTCGTTATTGATTACCGCAATTATACTCTTTATATTGATTCTGATATGGTTAAAAGAAAAGTTTATAAAGTAGTCGCCACTCTGTTAATATTGTCGGTTTTTCCATTGGTGTCGGTTTTAGCCGTGCAATATTCGAACTGGCGGACCTTCACTTCGACGGCGCAGGTCCGTTATGTCGATTATTTTGATGATACGCTGCATGTTATGACTTCGGGCGGGTATCTTAAAATAGATCCGAGCACACTTGAAATGACCAAGATCACGAATGACGACGGGCTGGGGACGAATGACCTCTATTATATATTGAAGGATTCTTCCGGGGAGGAGTGGCTCGCTGGGTATGGGCGGCTGTTGAGAAAAAGCGGCGATGAATATCGGCCCTATGTTTTTTTTGACCGCAATAATAATCTTTTGAGCCTCTATTGCCTGGCCGATGACAGCAATCAACTCTGGATCGGCACATCGGCGGGCCTCGCCCTGTTTTCCAAGAATGTCGATGGCGGGCAGATTGAGGATCTATATTCCCGTTTTGGGGATTTCAATCCGGAGCCGGCGGTGTATGATATTCTTATCATGGGCGATACCATATGGATCGCGACGTCATCGGGGCTGGCGGTAGCGGATAAAAGCCGGCCCGATTTGTTGAAATCTTTCGTGAACTGGAAGACTTTTAATTCAAGCAACTTCCCGGAATTGATCTATGACACGGTTTCGGCTCTGGCTTATTATCATAATCAACTTTATGTCGGGACCAAGAAGGGTGCATACTATTTATCGATTACCGACGGGGACACATCATTTGTCAGGGTGCCCACGCGAGCTACGATCCGAGTTAATCATATGCGGGTGATGTCGGATAAATTATATATTTATGCCACCGGCGGATATTTTATTGTCTCCGAATCGGGAACAGCCTGGGGAGATATTACATCATTTCCGAATGCCGGTTTTGCCGGCGGGTATTTTGTGCCGGAAGGGCACTGGATCGGGATGCAGTACAACGGTCTTTATTACGGAGAGGGCGCCAATTTCTCAAAAATCGATGACGGCGGATTGCTGTCGAATGATGTTACGGCCGTCTATGCCGATGATTCGGGGAGGGTCGGGGCTTGTTTTCGATCATATGGTGCCGCCAAGTATGAAAATGGCCTTTGGACTCCGCTGACCATGAATATCGGTTCCGGCGCGGTGGCGGTGGTGAACGATAAAAACGACGGAACCTGGGTTGGAACCTGGGGAAACGGCCTAAACTATGTAAACGGCGATACCTCGATAAATTATGATGAAACCAATTCGACGCTACGCGGAGTTTTGGAAGGGCCGAGTTATGTCGTGGTAAGTGCACTGGCTACGGACGGACGCTATTTGTATATCGACTGCTATCGGGCCCTGGACGGCAATCCGGTTTCAATTGTCGATTTGAACAATCGGACGAGATGGATATCATTCGGCATCGGCGACGGCATAACGACCGATCAAGTAAATTCGATTGATGTGTACGGTAACAATGTTGCGATCGGCACCGATTACAGCGGCGTCTATTATTTATATCTCGGAGACGACCCGTTCAGCAAAGGGGACGATTCCACGGTCAATTTCCGGGAAGATAATTTCTGGCTCGGTTCCAATAATGTCAACACCGTTAGGTTCGACAATGATGGAGTGTTATGGGTGGGCACAAAGTACGGCCTTTCGCGCTATGATGACGGTATTGAGCGTTTTGTAAATATCGTCCTGCCGGACGGTTTCGGCCCGGAAGTGACCCATCTGTTTTTCGATCGCCGCGATAACATCTGGATCGGGGCCCGTAACGGCCTGGCCCGGTATGATGCGGCCAAACATTCCATAGAAGTATTCAATATTCTCAATTCCGGTCTGGCGGATAATTTAATAACGGCTTTGAGCATAAATCCAATCACCAATGATCTCTGGATCGGAACACCGTCGGGGATCTCCGTTTTGAAATCAAATATCGGAACACCCACGACCGATGCGGCCAAGGTAATCGCTTTTCCGAATCCGTTTATCATAAGAAGTTCCAATGATGTTTTGACATTTAATTATCAGGGCAATGCGACGGTCAGGATTTTCACCCCGACCGGTGATCAAGTGCGGGAATTAGATGTCAATATTCCGTGGGACGGCACCAATCAGGAGGGAAAGAAAGCGGTTTCGGGGGTATATTTTTTCCTCTTGACGGCTTCGGACGGCGCTATCGGGAAGGGAAAAATTCTTTTGGTTCGGCAGTAATGTCGCTGGAAATATTTTCAAGCAAGAATCTTCCCCGCCGCGAGTGGGATAATCTAACCGAAAATTCATTTTTATCATCAACGGAGTTTACGGAACTCTGGACAGCATTCGGCGGGAAGACGGTATTTCTGATCAAAAGTGACGGGGGAATAATGATAGGGGGAATGGCGG
>CALMKK010000186.1 GCA_937867135.1 uncultured candidate division Zixibacteria bacterium | reverse complement strand
TTAATGGCGATTTCGGGGAGTGAAGATGTCGAAACCCCTCCAATTTTGTGTGGACACAAAATTCGGAGGGGCATTTAGAACTACAAAGACGCATTATGTTATATGAAATTCACTTTGGCTTTGTTTTTATCCACTCTGTGCGGTACAAGGGGTTACGATGGCCATAAAGGCCGACCTGTCCGCCTGTCCGTCGGCCCCTACGTTTAATGAGTTTGTTGCCCTCGGGTCCGTCAAAGGCCGGGCCGCGCAGGGTGCGGGTTAAAAGGCTCCGTGACGGAGGTTGATGCCGTGCTCCAGATAACCCTTCAGGCAACAGAGGAAATCAGTCCAGCCGAAAGTGTTGTCGGCCAGGCGGGCAATGCCATGGTCGTCCTTCTCCCATCCGTCCTCGATAATCTTCACCTGCGTGACCGCGGGCGCCACCGGTTCGAGAGCGATTTCGACCGAAGTTTCGGCGCCGGGGCCGCCCCATCGGAATGAAACGTATTTGTCTTTCACGATCTTCTGCACGGTGACATCGGCTTTGGCATCGCCGAAATCGGCCCAGCGCCAGGTGACGGTTTGGCCCTCATCAAGGCGGCCGGAGCTGGAGGAGGTGAAATAACGCGAGAGTTGGTCGGGATCGACGATACCTTCGAAGACGTCGTGAATCGGTTTGGAGATTTTCATATTCGCTTTGACTTGAAGCGGTTTCATATAAAGGTCCTTTTCGGAAATGGGATTTATTTAGATATACGAGGGATTTTGGGGGAAGTCAAGAAGCGTTGTTCGTAGGGGCGGACCTATGTGTCCGCCCGTGGGCCCGTCAAAGGCCGGGCCGCGTATGAATTCAGCCGCAAGAGGTTAGAACCAGGTTTGCTTTTTGTATTGGCGATAAGGTCCGCCGAAGGTCCGCTCCAGATGACGTTCCTCGAGATGGCGCCAGTACAAGATATTGGCGATGCCGAACAGGCCGGTAAAGAAACTTACGGCGGCATCATAATAAAGGCTCCAGCCGAGAATCCAGAGGATAAAGCCGGTGTACATCGGGTGGCGCAACCGGGCGAAAAGGCCGCGGGTTACAAGATGGGTGATATTTTCCAGACCGCGCAGTTGTATCAGAGAGCCGACCGCCAGAACCGTGCCGAGAATGACGGCGCCAAGGCCGAGATAGCGGAACGCCGGGGAAAGGCCGAAATGCTTGGGATTCATGGGAGCGGCGACAAACCAGAAAATCCAGAGGATGCACATATCGGCAAAGATGAGGGCGAAGATGATTTTGTTTTTGGGGTCGATCCGGCCCGATTTTTTCAGGAGTTCATAGATGGTGCGGATGATGACAGCGGCGGTGAAGGGCATGAGAAACATAAGGAAATTGCCTTTCAAACAAAATTCCCTTTTGTGGCCGCAGGGGCGGCGTTATTCATATAGGCGCTCGGGCCCGTCAAAAGCCGGGCCGCGCACAAATCAATCGCGACAGAAAAAAGAGGGCAGGCGCCAGACCTGCCCCTACGATTGGAGGTGTCGTTATAAGACCAAAACAGCACAGTGACCGGTCAGTATTGCTCGCGGGTGTGGCCGGCAGGCTCGAGTTCATCGGATACGGACGTTACCTCGCTACCGTTTTTTTTTACCGTGTAGGCCACCGCCGCGGTGATAAACTCCCGGAACAGGGGATGCGCCTTGGTCGGACGGGATTTCAGCTCGGGATGGAACTGCACGCCCACAAACCAGGGGTGATCGACCACTTCGATAATTTCCACCAGACGGCCGTCGGGGGACATCCCGATCAGTTTCAGGGAGGTGTCGGCGTACATTTCACGATAGGTATTATTGAATTCGTACCGATGGCGGTGCCGTTCCGAGATGCCGTTGGTTTTGTAGGCGGCGTACGATTTGGAGTCTTCATCGAGGACGGCCGGATAGGCGCCGAGGCGCATGGTGCCGCCGAGATTGGTTATCCCTTCCTGGTCGGCCATGAGATGAATGACCGGCTTTTTGGTGTCGGCGTAAAATTCATAACTATGGGCATCTTCGAGGCCGCAGATGTTCCGGGCGAATTCGATCACGGCGCACTGCATCCCGAGGCAGATTCCGAAGAAGGGGATATTTTTCTCGCGGACATAGCGAATCGCCTCGATTTTCCCTTCGACGCCCCGTTCGCCAAAACCGCCGGGGATGAGAAGGCCGTCGATATCGGAGAGAAATTTATCGGCGCCGTACTGCTTGATATCTTCGGACGAGACCCAGATCAGATCGACGCGGGCGTCGTTTTCGATACCGGCATGAATGAAGGCCTCGATAATCGATTTATAAGCGTCTTTGAGGTTCACGTATTTGCCGCAGATGGCGATTTTGACCCGCTGGTTCGGATTTTTGAAACGGGAGACCAGATTTTCCCAGTCGCTCAAATCAGGCTCGCCGAGTTCGAGTCCGAGGTGCTTGCAGACGGCGTCATCAAGGCCGTCCTGATGGAAGCGCAGGGGGACCTCGTAAATGGTTTCGACATCGATAGCCGGGAAGACATATTTGGAGGCGACATTGCAGAAGAGGCCGATTTTTTTGCGGATTGATTCGCTTAAATCTTTGGCGGTACGGCAGAGAAGGATTTTGGGCTGAATTCCGATTTCGCGCAGGGCCTTGACCGAATGCTGGGTCGGTTTGGTTTTCAACTCACCGGCGGTGCCGATGTACGGTACAAGGGTGAGGTGAATGAAAAGAGTATCCTCCGGCTCGCTCTCGAGGGCCATCTGGCGGATCGCTTCCAGAAACGGCTGGGATTCGATATCGCCGACGGTGCCGCCGATTTCGACAATGATGACATCGGTATCAGGATTCGACAGCGCCGGTTTCCGCAGGCAGGCCTTGATTTCTTCGGTGATGTGGGGGATGACCTGCACGGTGGCGCCGAGATAGTCGCCGCGCCGTTCGCGGGTGATAACGGTGTTGTAGATTTGTCCCGTAGTGACATTGTTTTCGCGGGACATGTTCTGATCCAGAAATCGTTCATAGTGGCCTAAATCAAGGTCGGTCTCGGAGCCGTCGTCGAGCACGAAGACTTCGCCGTGCTGGAACGGGTTCATCGTTCCGGGATCGACATTGATATAGGGGTCACATTTAATCATGTTGACTTTAAGGCCCCTCTTTTTCAAGAGGAGACCGAGCGAGGATGAGGCAATTCCTTTGCCCAATGCGGACACCACCCCGCCGGTCACGAAAATATATTTGGTTCTTTTCTCCGACACAGGACGCTCCCTTTATTTAAAAATATTTGTTTCCGCGAGTTTCAGATCTTCGGGCGTGTCAATCGAAATGACATCACGCCTGATTTTGAAAACTTTAATCTTCCGCCGGTTTTCGAGAATCCGCAGCTGCTCCAGCGATTCGGCCTTTTCAAAAGTGCCCGGTTTCCAGCGATGATATTCTTTCAGGGCCGCTTTGCGGAAGAAATAGACCCCGATATGGTAATAAAATTCAAATTGCATGACGTGATCGCCGTCGATTCCCTGCAAATATGGGAGAGGATAGCGGGAAAACCAGAGGGCATGATCGGATTTGTCGAATATCACTTTGACCCGGTTGGGATCAAAGAGAGTGGTTTCATCATCCACTTTGCATGCCATCGTGGCATATTCTATTCCGCGGTCGGCCAGCATGGCTTTCAAGATTTTGTCATAATCGGCGGCTTTCACGCCCAGGTGATCGGCTTGAATGCTGATGATTATATCGCCGCCGAGTTTTTGCATAACCTCGGCGCTTCGGTCGGAACCGGTGCGATGTCTGGAAGAAGTGTAAACGGCGTCACCCCCGAAAGCTTGAACGGCGGAATAGATTCTTTTGTCATCGGTGGCGACCACCACCCGTTCGATCAGTCGGGCGCGAGAGGCTTCGCGATAAAGATGTTCGAGTAGGGGTTTCCCGGCTATCAGGGAAAGGGGTTTCCCCGGAAACCGCCGCGAGCCATAGCGGGCGGGAATCACAGCCAGGAGATGCGAATTCATTTTATCCAATCACCTTCGGCACCCTGAAATAATCCTCGTCCCGGTCGGGGGCATTGCCCAGCGCGGCCTCTTTCGGCAACGAGGGTTTGACGATATCATCGCGGAAAACATTTTCCGCCTTAATAAACTGGCTTCTCGGGACAATCCCGGTCGTGTCGACCTGTTTGATTTGATCGATATAGGCGACGATTTGGGCCAATTCGGAGGCGAGTTTTTCCAGTTCCCGGGACGTGAGTTCCAGCCGCGCCAAAGCGGCAATTTTGAGAATTTCGTCTTTTGTTATAGGCACGGGTGAAGATATGAGAGGCGACGGGGGGCTGTCAAGTTTTTTTAAAAATTTTAATTCGGGGGGCGAAAAATCGATCCTTTCGGGCGCCTAACCATAAAGGATTATTCCATTTAGCCGATAAAAAAAGTGTGTCATTTTGAAACAGAGTATAGAGGAAAACCGATGGTTATTACATTGAACCAGACGCGTCCGGATCGCCTGCAAGGGTCATCCGTGACGGCCCTTGACGGCGGCCGGCTGTTTGAATTGGCCTGCAATATTTTTTCGGGAGATGCACTATCGGAGCGGAGCACCGAGTATTTGGAAAGGATTCTTCCGGCCAACACTCTTTTCTTCCTGGCCGATGATACAAAGTACCTTCACCCCACCGGGTTCGAACCGTTTCCCCCGGAGACCATTCAGGCGATGCTGAAAAACGATTCGGCCGGAATTTTTTGCCGCCGGATGTATCATGATGAAACAGGGGCCGACAGCGACTGCTCGCTGTGCGTGGCGCGGTTGGGAGAAGACAAAAATAATAGGGACATTTCCTGCGGTATCGTTTATTCGGACGGATGGGGAGATACGGAAAAATTCGAGGGAGAATTTTACGGTTTGATTTCAAAGATCCGCCGCTTCTATGACGCCTTCCGCAGTTCGCGGGCGGCGCTGAATTTTCTGAACGACGAAGATTGCCTCCGTTATATTATCGATCATGACGCCGGGGTAATCGTGTCGCGACGCGTTCCCCGCCATCGGCAGAGCGGCCGCGCGGTCGCGGATTGGGACAGATTGATAGCCGACCAATTTCTGACGCGAATCAGCGACCAAAATTTCGATTCCTCGCAAACCGTCATATTCGACCGTCACATAAGAAATCTCAATATCGCCCGATTTCAGCTCCTCGATTACGGTTTCACGCTTCTTTCGTTTCAACCCCTGGAAACGGATTTTGATGAAATCGGCGAATATGACCGGATTGTCAGGAATTTCTCGCATCAGATGTGCAATAAACTGGCGGCCCTGCAGGCTTCGGCCAGTCAGTTGCTGCTCGGGCGCGACGGTACCATCGGGGAAAAGGAGGCGGCCCTGGCGCGGATTATTCTTTCCGCTTCCGAAAGGATGGATAATCTCTTGAGCCGGTTGCATCAGTACAGCCGCTGTGCGAATGAAAATGAAGAGAAGTTTGATTTTTATCAATTGCTGCAACAAATGATCCAGAGTTACCGCCGGGGCGGGACCAGAATCGCGTTGGATTCGGAAATATCCGAATATGAAATGACGGGCGATGCGGTTAAAATAACGCTGGCGCTGGAGGAGCTTTTAACCAACGCCGTCGAGGCCGGCGGTATCGATCAAGAGGCGGCGATCACGTTGCGCAACGGCCCGGATGGCCCGGAAATGACCATTACGAATTCCTGCGCAGAAAGAGATATGAAAACCGGAAATATGAGCAGGGAATTGGGACCCCAGCCATTTACGAGCGCCAAACCAAATCGGGCCGGGATGGGTCTATGCATAAGCGAGCGAATAATCAACGAACATCGGGGGACCTTGAGTATGGCCGGTGACACCGCCGGTCGGGTAACGGTTAAGGTTCGGTTTTTCAATTCATCCAACAGGAGATAATACCTTGTACAATTTTACAGCCAATAGTTCTCTGACCACCATATTACTTGTCGATGATGATGATACTTTTCGCAGTACCATTGAAATCCTTCTTAAGAGCCACGGTTATGATGTTATTATCGCCGATGGGGTAATCCGGGCGATGCAGATTTTCAAAGAGCGCAAAATCGATTTAATTATCACCGATTTAAAGATGAATGACGGGACCGGGCTGGATCTGCTGGCCAAAGCGCGGGAAGCCCATGCGGAAATAGCGGTCATTATTCAGACGGCCTACGGGTCGGTACGAAACGCGGTAGAGGCGATGCGCCAGGGGGCGTATGATTATATCACGAAACCGTTCAAAAATGAAGAATTGCTGATTTTGATTGAAAAATCCCTGGAAAATAAAAAAATTCGTGAAGAATTGACCGTTCTGAGGGAAGAAATAGCCTGGAAGTACAGTTTCGACAATCTGGTGGGAATTTCAACTGCGCTGAAGCAATTGAAAAGCCTGGCGGCGCGGGTGGCTTCGACCGATATATCCATTCTTATCACGGGTGATTCGGGGACCGGAAAGGAGCTTCTGGCCAAAGCGATCCACTTTCATTCGGAACGCCGCAAGAAGAAATTTATTCCGATCGATTGCACGTCGATTCCGGCCAATCTGATGGAATCGGAATTTTTCGGCCACATTAAAGGTTCGTTTACGTCCGCCTTTACCACCCGCCGGGGATTATTCGAAGAAGCCGACGGGGGAACGGTTTTTCTCGATGAAATCGGGGATATGCCGTTGCCGCTTCAGGCCAAAATCCTGCGGGTTCTGCAGGAATCGGAAATCCGTCCGGTCGGCTCCTCAATTTCCAAGAAAATAGATGTACGGATATTGGCCGCCACCAACCGAGACCTGGCGGAACTGGTAAAATCCGGTAATTTTCGGGAGGATCTGTTTTATCGTCTCAATGTCCTTCCCATTCATATTCCGCCGCTACGGGAGCGTATCGACGATATCGCGGTTCTCGCCGAGCATTTTATCAGTCAGGAGAAAATCCGCCGCAATGAAGGAAATCTTTCTATCTCGGCCGATGCCATGGAAAGGCTGGTGCAGCATCGCTGGCCGGGCAATGTCCGCGAGCTGGAAAATACCATAAAGAGGGCGATAGCCCTGTCGCACGACGGGCGGATAACGGAGAAAGACATTATGTTCATCACCTCGGAATCGGCCTCCGATCCGCGGCAGAAGGAAATTTTGAATACGGCGTTCGGGACCCTGGAAGACAGTCTGAAAGAAAGAATTGAGGCTACACTTCATGCCACGAACTGGAATTTAAGCAAAACGGCCGGAATTCTCGGTATCGGGCGGACCACGCTTTGGCGAAAGGTCAAAAAATTCAATATTGATCGGAATCAGAAGATTTTAATGAATCAGAATTGAAGGTGAAGCGTATAAAAAAGGGACAGGGGGGATGAGAGAAATAATTGTTGAAATTAAGGCGCCGTTATCGGATGAGGCGCTATTAGAGGTGGAGATGACTGACAGAGGTAAGTTTCTCGGCAATTGTCTCAGATCAATAACCGCCCTTTTTCGCAAAGACCGAAATATATATAAATTATTTTTCGCGATTACCAAGAAACTCAATAAATTCTTTTCCATTTCGACGGCCGTGCTGGTGGTTCATTCGGTGAGGGACGGCAATCTCAAGGTAATTGCGATCAGAAAGCCGAAATATGCCGGCAAAGGTTTGGCCCTGTCTAT
>CALMKK010000185.1 GCA_937867135.1 uncultured candidate division Zixibacteria bacterium | reverse complement strand
CAATCCCTTTCTCGATTTGGCCCCTTTGGCCGCCGCTTCCATCACTCCCCCCAGACCGCCGCAGATTAGAATTCCCCCATTCGCGGCAATCGTCTGCCCCACTTCTTCCGCCATCTCTTTCATTTTTTTGGAACATTTTCCGGCCCCTATAACTGCAATGAAAGGTTGTCCCTTCTTCATTTTGAACCCTCCAAAATGCCGGAGTTCGAAACCATGTTGTGTAAAGCCTGCCCAGAAAAAAATCGGGGCGACTGGATTTGAACCAGCGACTCCTTAGTCCCGAACCAAGTGCGCTACCAGGCTGCGCTACGCCCCGATATAGGCCATTTAAAATACACAAATACCCAAAACAGTCAAGAGAATTATCTATGTGCCCGGAATCCCTTAGATTTTTAGGCGGATTTTGTCGAGACGCGGGATTGACTCATAATCGGTAAAGTTCATCTTCAAAGGCGAAATCGACACATACCCCTCCGAGAGGGCCATAAAATCGGAACCCTCGATATTGCTCCAGGTCGATTTTCCCGCGATCCAATAATAATTCTTGCCGCGCGGATCGGTCTTTTCGATAATTATATCCCGATAGGTCCGCTTCCCCAGACTCGTGAATCGAAATTTAGCATATCGTGTTCCGGTTAAGACGGGGAAATTTATATTTAGAAACGTATCCGTCGGCAATTTGAATTGCTTGATATATTTCACGAACCGCGCCGTAAATTTGGCCGCTGCCCCGAAAGCCCGGATATTTTCCGCATCGCTGCCGGAGAGGGCGACCGACGGAATCCCCAGAATCGATCCTTCTATGGCCGCTGCCACCGTCCCGGAATAAGTAACATCTTCGCCCATATTGCTGCCGTGATTTATTCCCGACAACAGCAAATCCGGCAATTTATGCTTGAGAATGCCGTGAACGGCCAGCATCACGCAATCGGTCGGGGTGCCGTCGCAAGTATACCGATTCGGACCTCTTTGATTGATTCGTAACGGCCGCGATAGCGTAAAAGAATGACTCGAGGCCGACTGCTCCATTTCCGGCGCCACCACCAAAACCTCCGCGGTCTTTTTTATTTCCTTTTCTAATGCCTGTATCCCTTCGGCATGAATCCCGTCATCGTTTGTTATAAGTATCAACATATTGTTTATACGCCTTTTGCAATTGGCGGCTTAATCCCTTTTATGCTTCACATAACCAATATCTTTCCCGGAACGGACAGCTTCGGCTCATAAAAGCATTCTCTTCCAAATCAATTTTATGAAGCGTCCCGTATCAACCAGAGGGTTGATATATGAATGGGAGCCTTCATAAACCGTGGTTATGGCGACTTCTCCGATCGCGGCGTCCAAGGCTCCGGCCTGAAATAAAATCTCCGACTCATAGTCATATTTAATCGATTTTATCTGCATCTTCCGGAGCAATTCGACCGCTATCATTCTATAGCCCGATTGTGAATCTCGGATTCTCTTTCCGCTGAATATTGATATAATGATTGAAGTCAGATTATTGGTCACCCAGCGGGCGAAGGGCATCAATGATAATTTTATCGCCCGAGTTCCGATTATCAATTCGGTCTTCATTCCGTAATTTATGAATGACGGCAACTCTTCCGGCAAATGCTGCAAATCGGCGTCAATGGTAATAACATAGTCGTATCCCTTTTCCACGGCGTAATCAAATCCCCTCTGAAGGGTAAATCCTTTCCCTTGATTCGGCGCATTTGTCAGGTAAGTAACGTTCAGGCCCTTCAGCACGTCGGAAGTATTGTCTTTGGAGCCGTCATTAATAATAAGAATGTCCGCTTGAGAAACCGCCGCCCTGATTCGGGCAACTAATTCCGAAAGATATCCGGCGGCGTTATAGGCGGGAATGAGAATCAATATTTCATTCAAACGGCAGGGTCTCTCCAAATCGTCCTTTGGTTCCATAAATAATAATGGTCGGGGAGAGCAGATTCGAACTGCCGGCCTCTCGCACCCCAAGCGAGTGCGCTAAACCAAACTGCGCTACTCCCCGACTTCAAGCGCTAATCTAACGGGACAGCCCAAAAAGGCAAGGGAAAAGTTTCAGAAGGGTTTCGATCTCGCGCCTGATTTCCGCCATTAAGGTCTGGTAGCGGCCGCTCCCGATCAATTCTTTCCGCTCCTCCGTCGGTTTGATTCCGCGCAGACGGTTCCGCGCTCCCTCGATTGTGTAGTTCTCTTTGTATAATAACTGCCGAATCTGATTAATCAGCTCAATATCATGCTTCTGGTACATCCGGTTTCCGCCCCGATTCTTCTTCGGTTTGAGCATGGGAAACTCTTTTTCCCAGAAGCGGAGAACATATGCCTCCAGGCGGGTCATCCGAGCCACCTCGCTGATGGAATAATATAATTTGTCATCAGTCTTGATTTTTCGCCGCGGCATAATGATACCTCTATGGACTTTAATTCCAGACTTCCTGCTTCAAAGCACGCCCCATCAAATCGGCCAGGGCCTCCCGGGGCGGGCGATCTTCGAAAAGAATCCGAAAGACTTGTTCGGTGATCGGCATTTCAACCCCAAATTTATCCGCCATCGCTTTGGCGGAACGGGTGGTATCGACCCCTTCGGCCACCATCACCATTCCCGCCAGAATATCGCGAAGTTTCTCGCCGCGCCCGATTTTCTCGCCTACAAAACGATTCCGGGAATGACGGGAAATGCAGGTGGTTATAAGGTCCCCGATTCCGGACAGCCCCGCAAAAGTCAACGGATCGGCTCCTAGACGCACTCCCATTCTTGTCATCTCCGCCAAACCGCGCGTCAGAAGCGCCCCGGTGGTGTTGTCGCCGAAACCCAGCCCTTGTGTTATTCCTGACGCAATCGCGATGACATTCTTCAGCGACCCTCCCAATTCCACCCCCACAATATCTTCCGAATGATAGACGCGAAAAGTCTTATTGTTGAATAAATATTGCACTTCCTTCGCAAAATCGGGATTGGATGAGGCCGCGACCACTGAGGTCGGCAGATTTCTCGATACTTCCTCGGCATGACTCGGTCCGGATAGAGTGGCGACATATTTGGCCTCGGCCGTGTCTATCGTTGATAGAATTATTTCCGAGACCCGCATCAACGTTCCCATCTCGACCCCTTTAGCCAGGTTGACGAATTTTCTG
>CALMKK010000184.1 GCA_937867135.1 uncultured candidate division Zixibacteria bacterium | reverse complement strand
CCAGGTGGTTGAGGGCGTCGTAGGTTGAGACCGCCAGCCCGAACCGTTCCTCCAATTTGAAATCGGCGGCATCCCCCTTTATGAATTTGGCCTGACCCGATTCCAGAAATCGCTTTGCATTTTCTCTGGCATAATGAAGCATATGCTCCGAGAGATCGATTCCCGCTACCCTGTACCCCTTATCCAGAAGATAAACCGCCAGATGCCCGGCGCCGCAACAGAGATCAAGGACGGCTTTGTTCATCTTGCCGATTGGTGTCGATTCATAATAATTGAGAATCGCGGGGGCAACCTGTCTGGCAAACCCCGCCCATCTTAGATTATAGATTTTGGCAAATCCTTGACCGTACCCCTGCACTTAATTCCCTTTTGAAAGGTAATATTTGTCAAAACCAATGGTTAATTATAGTGATTTTTATATCGAAAGTTATTATATATATTTTATATCAGGTTAATTGGATATTTCCCGAGATCCTATAAAATGATTAAGGAGAAACAATAATGGCAAAGCGTAACAGGTTGACGAATAGCTCCGACGAGACTGATATTGCGACATTGGTGTCTGGAGACGTAGTATTTTCTATCCCCTATTTTCAGCGTTCCTATAAATGGAAGCAAGAACGCCTTATTCAGCTTAATCAAGACCTATTGAATATTGTCGATCAGGCGTCAGATTCGCACTTTCTAGGCGCAATAATTATCCATGGTCGAAGCAGTAATCCTTCCGATCCAAAAGTCTATGATGTAATAGATGGTCAACAACGCATTACAACTTTATTCTTATATATATCTGCCGTTGTAAAGACGCTGGCGGATCAAGAGGAGTTTTCAGATGCTGCGAGCCTTTTCTTGAAATATTTGGCTATACCGAGAGATACGAGCCTGAATTCTAATCTAAAATTGCATCCATGCAAAGAAGATAGGGCTCAACTAAATATAGTAATAAAAGATATCTTGAAAAGCAGAGGGCTAAGAGACAAATTAGGATCATTCAATCCAAAAATGCTACCTTCTTCCGGAAGTGAAAAGGGCGTCCTATTGAATAACTATAAGTCAGCACTTCGATTTTTATATTCTCAGTTTGATCAGGGTGGACTTGCGCGGCTAAAAGATGTATATGAGAAGTTGCTTGAAAGTATGAGTGTAGTGCAAATTGACGTATGGGATCCTACAAACGGTCCCAAAATATTCGACAGCCTTAATTCGCGCCAGGAGCCAATGACCATCGGTGATTTAGTAAGAAATGAAATATTCTCCCGCGTCGCCAATGAGCATCCAGATGAAATTGAGCAAATTGATCAGCAATATTGGCAACCTTTCTATAAAAAATTTCAGGAAGATGGACATAATTTGTTTGATTCCTATTTTTTCCCATATGGCTTAGTTCAAAATGCCAATTTGAAAAAATCAGAGGTTTATAATACCCTTCGTGAGGAATGGCGCGCAACCCAGGACCCTAAGACCATAATAGAAAGACTCAGTAAATATCAAGATGCCTTTATAGATATAGCTTGCGGTAAAAATAGTCAAAACCACCCCGCAAATGTTGCATCGCTATTTAATAACTTGCATCGATGCGGGGGCCCCAGTTCTACCTATCCATTCTTAATGCAGCTTTCCAGAGCAATTCAGGATGATTGTATTTTGCAGACTGCCGCTGTCGAAAGCCTTCAAATCATTGAGTCATTTTTGATTCGCAGAGCAGTCTGTGGACATGAACCTACTGGTCTTCATGCTGTATTCAAAAGACTTTGGATAGATTGTGAGGGGAAACCAGATGCAATACGGGTAAGGGCTGAGATTACAAAACACAAAACCGTTGTTTGGCCCACTGATGATGATTTTAAAAAGTCTATAAAAACAAGACCTTTGTACGGTGCTGGTATTACAAAGTATTTACTACAGGAATATGATTCGGGCTTGGGTGGTGATCAACCTGAAGTTATTCCCTGGATAGAACATGTACTTCCCGAAAATCCATCCAAAGATTGGCTAAAGGACTTTTCCAAAGAGCAACATGAACAAATGAAGGATCGACTATCAAATCTAATTCCTTTATCTAAAGAAATGAATGCGAGTGTCAGCAATAAGGCATATTCTGATAAGCGTGATAGGTATAAAAATGACTCTATGTTTAAAAGCGCTCGGATCTTCGCCGACGAATATGAAGCATGGAACCCGGATACCCTCAATGAACGCAGTGAGAAACTATCCGATTGGGCCATAAAACGTTGGCCCCTGTAATTATTGCCAATCCCCGGTAGGATTTCTATCTTTGAGAATTCCTCTACTGCATAATTATTATATCAATCCTTCTATTCTTCGCTCGGCCGTCCGCCGTGGCGTTGCTCGCCACCGGCCGCTCCGCCCCGTAACCGACCGATTGTATCTTCTCCGCCGGAATCGAAAAGGCCTGCCGGATAAACTGCATCACCGCATACGACCGCTTCTCCGACAGACGCGAATTGCTCGTGGCATCGCCGGCGTTATCGGTGTGCCCTTCCACCATCAATTTCGAATCCGGGAACAACTTTATAATCTCAATCGCCTTGTTCAAAATCGGCACTTGCGCATCGACAATGTCGCTCTTCCCTGATGCAAACGCCAGCCCGGTCAGCCGCAGGACGATATCATTGGTGGCATTGAAAAGGATCTCCCCTTCCGACGGGTTAATCATCGTCTTGGCCTGTTTCAACTTTTCCTCTTTGGCCTGGCGCACCTGAAGTTCCGCGGTCACCTGCTCGTGCGATTTCTCCAGCTCCGCCATCTGCCCCTGTTTGGCCGCCATGATCGAATCGAGGCCGTTCTTCTCATTCTGCAATTTGGTGACCGCATCATCCAATTTCTGCGCCAGAATCAGCGGGTCCTGTTCGGTTTCGGCGGATCCCAGATGACCCAATGTCACCTGCAATTGGTTAACCAGTTTCGACGAGGTTTCTTCCGACTCTTTCTGCAATCCGGCCGAACTCTCTTCCAGATTGCTTACCTTTCCTTTCAGGCCGTTTATCCGCGCCACCAGCGTATCGGCCGCCGCCATCGGGCCGTTATCGAACTTTAGCAGATCCACTCCCGCCGCGGCCGCCGCTTTCTGCATTTCGATTTCATACCCCAGCATCAATTTTTCCCAGGCCTGGTCGTTCCGTTCCAGCGCCCGCACCGACTGGGCGATATTCGACGCGTGCCGCGCCTCGTACTCCGCCCGCGATGCAAAGGCAATGGACTGTTTTCTTTCATACCGGTCGCCGTTCAATATTTCATTGGCCTTCTCACGGGCGGTCTTGGCTTTATCCAGAGTCGTGAAAGCATACTTGGTTGCTTCATCGGCCACGGCTGCCGCGATTAATTTGTCGGCATTACCGAGCACATCGACCCGGATCGCCTCCATCTCGGCGGTATCAAACAGGGGCGATGCTTTCTCGGCTTCTTTCAAGCCCCCTTTAACATCGCCCGATTCGACTTTGGATGTTCCTTTGATAAATTGATCTTCCGCTTTCTGATACAACTCGGGAACCAGAATCTGCGCCTTGGCCGTCCTTGCTTTATTCCGGGGATTCAGATATTCCGAGAGCGACAATTTCGCCACGCCGGTCGCTTTCAAGGCATTTTCGGCATAGCCGTTGAAATCGGACACCAGTTGATCGATCGATTGCTGTTTTTTCTCCAGACGAATCGCTTCTCTTATCTCATCCAGTTTCTTGGCCGCGTTAAGATAAGTTTCCGGGGCGAAGACGGGCGCTTCAATGGCCCGCGCCGAATCGAGCATTTGCTGGAGGGGCTTGGTGTCGGTCGATGCCTGCGCTCTTGACAGGCCAACTAACAGCACCGCCGGCAAAATTATCATCATAATTGCCCTGATAGATTTCATGGTAATTTCTCCTTAATAAATTGATTTCGATACTTCTATTATCTAAATCTTTAAAGATATGTTGGCAAGTAAAAAGTAGGGGCGTATTGATATACGCCCCTTAGCAATTCTGTGAACGATAATTATAGCGCGGACATCCCTGTCCGTGCCCTCGATCCGTAGGTCCGAACCCCCGTGCTTCGGACTTTTTTATTTATTTAATTTCCTGGAGATTTTCTTCTGCACCATATAAACGCCCCCGATAATCAAAACCGCTCCGATAACCGTAAACAATGTCAACCTTTCATCCAGAATCGGAATCGCCGCCACCGTTGTCACCAGCGGCTCGATAAAAATATAAACGCCCACTTCGGTCGCCCCTTTGCGCGACAACCCCTCCAACCAGAACCAGTGCGCCAGTCCCAGGCAGAACACGCCGAGAAACACCAGCGCCAGCATGATACTCACCGGAAGGCTCAGCAGTTTCGAAACCGGCGTCGTATAGGCCGCATATCCGTTCAGAACCAGAGTCGGCATAATCAAAATCAACAGTGTCGCGGAAAGAGGATGATACCTTCGCGAAAGATCCCTGGTTATGATAGTATAAACCGACCAGGTCACGGCGCTGGAGAGAATGATCCAATCCCCGACCGACTTGAGCCACCCCAGACTGTAAATTTCCCCCTTCGAAACCAATAGTACCACCCCGATTGCCGCCAGCGCGATTCCGCCGGTCTTCAGGGCCGTCATCCGTTCTTTTAAAAATATTCTCGAGAAAACGGCAATGAAAATCGGAATGGTCGCCACCAGCCAGGCGGTGTTGGTCGCCGAGGTGTACTCCAGCCCGACCGCCTGAATCAGAAAATGCGCCGCCAGAATGATCGACGCCAGAAGTAATATGATTACATCCGAACGCCGCCATTGAATGTCGATTTTTTTGAAAAGTATCACCAGATAAAGCGCCGGTGTTCCCACCAGGAGCCGCAGAGCGATTATCTCCACCGGCGTCAAATACCCCAGCGCCGCCTTGGTGGCAATAAATGACATCCCCCAGAAGACGACCGTCAGAAGCAACAGCAAATTAATCATACATCATGCTCGCTAAGTTTGATACGTCCCAGCCGCTCCGAAATATAAACCCCGCCGATAATAAACAGCGCTCCCAGTATGACCCAGACGGTGATCCCCTCTTTTAAGAAAACATATCCGCCGAACATCGCAAATAACGGTTCCAGATAAAGATAAATCCCGACCTCGCCGGCCGGTTTGCGGGCCAATCCCTCCGACCAGAACCAGAACGATATCGCCAGGCATCCGATTCCAAGAAACACGACCGCCAGGATTCCGTCGGCGGCCATCTTCGTATATACGGCGTAGCCGCTGATTATTAGACTGTATGGTACAATCACAACCGCCGCCAGGGCGATTGTCCAGAATGTCGCCACCAATGGATCCAACTTCTTGGCCGTCCTGCGGCTGACAATCGTATAAATCGCCCAGGTCACGCAACTGGCCAGCACCATCCAATCGCCGGTCGATTTTATCCATTCCAGCGACCCCAGATTCCCGTTTGACACCAGCAGCACCACCCCGAAAGTCGCCAATATGATACTTATGATTTGAATTTTCCCGAACGGCTCTTTCAACAGAAGAAACGACAAAAGCGCGATAAATATCGGAGCGGTCGTCAATATCCAGGCGGTATTGGTGGCGGTGG
>CALMKK010000183.1 GCA_937867135.1 uncultured candidate division Zixibacteria bacterium | reverse complement strand
GAATAGGTGATGCCCGATTCAAAAGCAAAGAGAGCGCGATTGGAAATAACGCTTATGCCGGTGTCAGTAGTGGATATTGTTCCGGTCAGCGAATCGATATTTCCGGCCGGGAGATTGAGGCGAAGGAAAAGATCAAAGAATTCTCCCGGATCGGCGATGCCGTCCCCGCCGATGACCTGAGTGGCAATAAAGACTTCCGGCTTGGCCGGGGCGGGTAAATATTGAATGGCCCGGGCCGCATCCGGTAATCCAAAGCCATAAGTATTGTCTTCCCCGGCCGGACCCAAATCGCGTGAGGATTGAATGATGGCGGTTTTAATTTGCTCGACCGTTGTCTCCGGATTGTACTGCCTCAACAAAGCGACCAATCCTGCGATGAATGGCGCCGCCATCGATGTCCCGCTCATAATTTTATAAGTTCCGCCGCGATATGACGAATAGATGGAAACGCCGGGCGCAACCACCTCCGGCTTAATTTGATTTGTATCGCAACCGGACGGGCCGCGGCTGGAAAAATCCGCGATAGTACTGATGGCGTCATCGATGGCACCGACAGCAAACGAATTGAGAGGGGTCGTGGCCCGCGTGGCCGGAATTCGCATAGTCATGGGATTGGGACCTTCATTCCCGGCGGCAAAGACGGTAACGATTCCGGCGGCTTCGACATTATCTATGGCACCGTAAAAGGTTTGATCGCACGCGGGGAGAATCGAGGTCGGAACCCCCCAACTATTCAGGATAACATCGGGAACATCATTTTCCGTATTGGGATCCCCATCGGGGTCCACGGCCCATTGAAAGGCCGCCAGAATATCGGAAATGGTTCGAGTCAGGGTTTGTCCCTGATCGATGACGGCGGCCGAGATCCATTCGGCATCGGGGGCCACGCCAAAACTGTCAGCGGTGGTGCTTCCCAGCATAATGCCCATAGTATGCGTTCCATGGCCGACTTTATCGACGGGCAATGTATCTGTCGTCTCGGGAGCAAACAGGGCCGCTTGATGGGGAACGCGATTTCCCCGCCATTTGCTTTGAAGAGCCGGGTGGCTCCATTCGACACCGGTATCAAAACTGCAAACCAGGCGCCCTCTCCCCTTTAAACCGCGGCTCCATAAAGTCGGAACATTCAGCGCCGTCAGGTGAGTGGATGGGCCCATTACTTTGGCCGCCGTCGGCATCGTCTCGACCGGCTTTATATATTCTACAGGAGCATCTTCAATGACAGCCGTAACTCCCGGGAGATTGCGGATCTGCTCAATTTGGGAAACAGAAATTTTGAGAGATAACGCCGGTGCGATCCAAAATTCCTTAATTTCCGCGTTCGGTATCAGAGCTCGAATATCACTCTTGAGTTTAGTCAACATCGATTCCGAACCCGACTTCAAAAGATTCAAAACCTGACGATGTCTTTCCGCGGCCATAAGATTCGAAGTCGCAGCAATTTTATTGGCCTGAGTTCCGGCCATTTCGTTGGATATGTAAACCAGGACTTTGACTAATGAATCAGACGAATTTGGATCCGAGGAGATCTTTTCAAGGGACGGTGACAGAACCGCATAGGAGGAGGCGAATAAAGCCGAACCAGATAATAATATCGCGAATATCGAGCAGGCAAGAATTTTAGTGAATGGCTTCATTGGTTCTCCTCAGTTTGTATCCACAAGGGCTTTGAGCAATCATTATGCCGTCGAGGGAATTCAGTTGGTGCGCCAAAAACAGTGGTATCCCACCCACACATATTTGGAGTCATACCATCCATATCGTTATTAGACATTACCTTACGAGAACGTCGAGGAATTGTGTGCAATCTGCACAATTTTGCCTGATGGGGGTCTCCGAAATGCATATATAAGAGACTTTATGCATATTGGAATCAATTTGCAGACTTATTGAAGTATTGAACAAATTCAAAAAGAGATATATCTTGTGAGCAAATGATGAGTAGATTCCTGGAATTTTTTAGGAAAAGACCACTTTATGCGGTCCTGGCCATTGGCGCCGTAGTTCGACTGATATATCTATTGATATATCTCTCCGGTCCGCTATGGGATCAAATTCTGGTTGACTCGCTATTTCATGACCGCTGGGCGCAGGCTATAGCCGGCGGCGATATCATCGGACACGAGGCTTATTTTCGGGCGCCGCTTTATATTTATCTTCTCGGCGGAATTTATGCCATATTCGGACATTCCCTGTTGGCGGCCAGGATTTTCGGTCATCTGATCGGCCTTATTTCGATCTTTATCACTTATCGCCTGACACTTCAGATTTCATCAAAGAAAGCAGCTGTCGTAGCGGCCCTGATTCATGCCTGTTACCCGATTGCCATCTATTTTGAAAGCGAGCTCTTGGTCGAGTCTTTATTTATGATGCTGGTGGAGCTATCGCTTCTGCTTTTTATAATTGGGAATGAAGAGCACAATGATAAAATGATATTCCTGACCGGCTTCATAATTGGCTTGGCGGC
Source organism: uncultured candidate division Zixibacteria bacterium (assembly GCA_937867135.1). GTDB lineage: Bacteria > Zixibacteria > MSB-5A5 > GN15 > PGXB01 > UNRQ01. The sequence goes on along the minus strand of CALMKK010000183.1, from coordinate 3,097 downwards.
CATCACTCGCCCGGTCGTTCTTCCCCTTACGGTTATTTATATTATATGGATATTTCTGAAAAGAAGAAATTTGCGCACTTCATTTAGGGCTTCAATTTTTTTAATCGGGGCCGTGATACTTCCCGTTCTGCCTGTAACGATTCGCAATTATGCCGTCTCGGGGGATTTTGTTACGATTGCCACATCCGGGGGAATAAATTTATATATCGGCAATAATTCCGATGCCGACGGTCTATCGGCGTCACTTCCGCCTCCTCTTCGAGCCGATTGGCAGGTGAGCGACTTACAATATTTGGCCCAGAAGGAAGTTGGCCGCTATCTGACGGCCTCCGAGGTTTCTGATTTTTGGTTCAAAAAGGGATATAACTGGATTTGGAATCATAAATCCGACTTTCTTCACCTGTATCTTAAAAAATTATATTTTTGCGTGAATAATTTCGAGGTTTCAAATAATCGAAACCTCCCCTATTTCTTTTCCAATAATCCGATCCTGAATTATATTCCTTTGAATTTTGCTGTAATTTTATCCCTATCGTTCGTCGGAATCGCAGGTCTTTTTTGGGCGCGCAAATTGACGGGGACACACCTATTCCTGCTTTTCTTTACCTCCTCTTACTTTCTTCTGATATCATTCTTCTTCATAAACGCCCGATTTCGCCTCCCGGTCATTCCGATTATTATCGCTTTCGGGGCGATCGGCGCGGTTGATATCGCGGAAAGAATCGGCAAACGTGATTTTTCCCTTAAAACATTTTTACTTCTTGGTTTGGGTCTATTAATTTTTTGGTTTTCCAACTCCAATTTTTACCGAGTGGATAAAGGAAATATTGAGAGCGCTTTATTTAATGAAGCCAATTACTATCTGTCGAAAGGGAATTACAGCCGGGCCATAGTCAATTATCGCATGCTTTTGGCAGACAATCCCCGATACCCGGAAGGAAATCTCAATCTTGGTGCAACATATATGAAGATGGGCTTGATTGATTCCGCCGAGATATATTTTAAACAGGAGAAAATTATTTCACCTCGAAATGCGAGAGTCTGCAGTAATTTAAGTTCTCTGTATTACCTAAAAAATTCGCCGAGGACGGCCGATTCATATGCCGATAGTGCCATAGAATTGAAACCCAATATGCCGGCCGGATATTTGGCAAAAATACGCGCGCTGGGTTCACTGAATGAGGCTGATAGTATCGCCGGGCTGCTCTTAAGAGCCGAAAAATTTATCGGGATATATCCTAAATTATGGTTAGATGCCGGAATCATTTACAGCGAACTAAAATTATATGACAAAGCGATTGCGCGTCTTCAGATTGTTCTGTCATCTCCCCCCAGGGCGATTGAATCAGGAATCGCAGGGTTTGATTACGCCCTTGATAATTTCGATATCGAAAATATCAAGGCGCGCGCCTATTATCAACTGGGTTATATTTACGGGATAAGAGGGGACTTAGATCGATCAATTACTATGAGTAATCAGGCCATCGCCCGGGATTCCAATCTGGCCGAGGCCTATATCAATTTAAGTAATGGCTACATGTCCCGAGGAGAAATCGGACGAGCTCGGGCTATCTTAAATCTTGCTTCGCAGCGATTTCCCGATAATCCGCTTATCCGTCACCTTTTGGAATCACAGAAATGAAAAAAGCCGGGAAGAATTATCCTCCCGGCTTTTTATCATTTCAATAGTCAATCACCCAGCATGCTGGCCGGCAACATATTCTTTCTTTCCAATTCTTCCAAATCACGAAGAGTTTGTTTCAATTCGAAGAAATTGCCGTGCGGCGCTTGCGAAGCCATTTTCCCGGCTCCGATATACGGCTGGATTGACAGCCAATCCATCATAGTATTGAAAGTTTGCTGAGTCGCAACAGAATCAAATGGCAACACGCTGAAACAGAAATGGGCGGTCCGGAATAAACCGGCCTCGGGCTCAATATAACGAATAGCTGTCACGGCCCCTTCACAATTGATTAAACGTCCTTTCCAAACGCCATTGCAGGCCGGATCAATCCGAGGTTGGTCATTTCCATACATAGAGTGGTAAAGATAAAGAGGTTCTGCGGCAGAAACTTTTTCAATGTATCCGACCTCGGGCAAAGCTCCCACTATCATTGAGCCGTCAGTGCAACGGAAGGGACAAGCCAGGATTCCGTAGCCCGGCTTCCAATAGTAGCGCTTTTCAAGAAGCGTGGTATCAACCTTCAGAGTCGGGAATTGAGATTCCATTGATGCCTTTTCCGGCACTACCGATATTAAATCTTCAACTCTTATTTGAGCGAAAGTTCCAAAGGGGCAATCACTTAGGTTAGGATTACAGGAATAATTAATAAAATTGCTCCAACCTGTAAATGTGGTTGCCGCGACACCGAAATATCTCCTATAATTATCAGGCGCCGCTATCTGTAATGGGGAGAAACTCACAATGTCGGTATTAAAGGGCGAGCGCACCATCACCCAGGCGCTCATTCCGGCACTCAATCCCTTAAGAATCGCCAATCCTTCCGACGACGAAAAATTCATCACACGGGTGGGCGCGTCTTTGACAATAATAACAATTTTATGTTTAAGGACATCCCTCAGCCTAAAGGCGGAGGCATCCGTCGTCTTTGGCGCCCCGGCCGCATAATAGTCCTGCGTGCATTTCCATTTCGGATAATTAATCGATACCCAGCTCGGAGGAGAGCCGACTTTAACGCTGTCCATTGGAAGTATGTTATCTTTATCAAAGATGCCTGTCCGCCATCTTTCAATATAGCCCGCATACGTATCCTTTACGGTCGTATAACTCGAGGGCCAAGTGGGATAGTTGAAATCTCGAGTCCCGCCATATCCGGTCATATCATAGAGCATAACATCGCGTTCAAATTTCGGATCAATGACGGAAACAAAAGTGAAAGGCGGAACCGGATCAGGGACCTTGGAATCGTCGCGACACTGCGCCCAAACAAGAAAATATTCGAGGCGGGTGGTGTCGGCAGGGTATCCATTAAAAACATCGTATACATTGGCCGAAGTATTGCTGACCCAGAAACTGCCATTGAGAGGGTTAAATGATTCTTCAACCAGATGATTAAGGGAATCCGGCAGGGAATCA
>CALMKK010000182.1 GCA_937867135.1 uncultured candidate division Zixibacteria bacterium | reverse complement strand
TGACGACAATCTTTTTATTGAGATCAAGGATTTTTTGTTCAAGGGACACATCAATATTTTGCATTCCCTTTTTAATGTCGAGGCTGTCGATCTTTTTCGAGATATAACCGACACTGCTGATAACAAGATTATAAACCCCTGCTTGAATATTTTTGATGGTGTAAGTGCCATCGAGATTAGTCGTGCTTCCCTTGGTCGTACCTTCCAGCATAACGGTCGCTCCCAGAAGCACTTCGCCGGTTCGGGCATCGACTACTTTTCCATTGAGTTGGCCAAAATCCGTGGCCGAAGCCGGTATAAATGGAGCCCAGCATAGTCCAAACAGGACCGCCCATAGGCCCCAATAGATTTTGACTCCGACTTTACCGTAAATTTTCCTGGTCTCCCGCACCATTTCCTCCTCTTTTATCTGTTCGCTCTGGTTATTACCCTTTCAATTGGGCACAATTGTCCCTTTTTGGTCGTGGGATATAACCTCCGAAATGTTAAGGGTAGTTTAGAAAATTATTCTATATTGATTAATTTGGTGTTAGCACCATTTTGGAGGACGGAAGGAAATGAATCAGCAAATGCTTTTGTACAGGTCCCGAGATGAACATGAATGGGTGAAAGCCGAAAACTGCTGTTGATTATTTTGAACATTTGTTATTTTGGGACAAAGATGGCTAAGGTTGGCTTTGAATTTATGAAACGAGTGATGTTTGCCGCCCTGATTTTTATCGCGGCAATTTTGATAACGGCCCACCCGGCCTCCGGCCGCAATTATAAACATAAATTGGAGGATTATCTCGATGCGGCCCATCGGCTGTGGGGATTCAGCGGAGCGGTGCTGGTCGCAGATCACGGTCGCATACTTCTGAATCGAGGGTATGGAATGTCCAATCAGGATCTTGGCGAGCCCAATACGCCGGAAACCAGATTTTTTATCGGTTCGATTACGAAGCAATTCACGGCCGCCGCCATTTTGGCCCTTCAAGAAGATTCTCTCTTGAATATTGATGATTCCATAGCCAAATACCTTCCCGATTATCCGCCGGACCCGGGCAACCGCATAACTATCAAGGAATTGCTGACTCATACATCAGGCATACCGAATTATACCGACGATGCGGAATTGATTGTTAGAAGATCCATACCGATGACTCCGGAACAAATAATTGAAATCTTTAAATATCGCCCGCTTGAATTTGAGCCCGGGAGCCGATTTAAATATAGTAATTCCGGATATGTATTATTAGGCAAAATTATCGAGGCCGTTTCCGGACAATCATACGAAGCCTTTATGCATCATCGGATTTTTAAACCGGCGGGTATGAATAATACCGGCTATGGACGCCGCGAATCGGGAATCCCTAATCGTGCCGACGGGTACACTACCAGTAGCAATGGGAGAGTCATTGACGCCCTTCCGGTTGATTTTTCCGTTATGTTCTCATCGGGAGCACTATATTCCACGGTTGAAGATATGCATCGCTGGGATGGTCTGCTTTATACGGAGAAATTATTGAAGAAAGAATCGATAAATTCCATGTTTGAGCCGTTCAAAGGCAATTATGGTTTTGGGTGGTATATTGAATCCAGATTCGGCCGAAGGCACGCCTACCACGGCGGCTTTCTCGACGGTTTCAATACTATTACAGATCGCTGGCTCGACGATTCGCTGGAGATTATTGTCTTCAGCAATGAAGATGAGGCCCCGGTGGCAAAAATTGCCCGGGGCATTTCTGCTATTGCTTTCGATCAACGTTTTGAATCGCCTTTGCGTAAAAGGGCCATAGCCACAACACCGCGGCGCGTAAAGGAATATGAAGGAGTTTATAGGATAGATGAAGGAGCGTATCAATTCATAAGTCTGGAGGACGATACTCTCTATACCCATCTTCGAGGGATGCCGCTTCAGGCGATATTGCCGCAGTCCGATGATACTTTCTTCTTTGCCTGCGATAATAATAAGATTCTGGCATTCCGACGGGACAGCCAAGGACAGGTGCTTGGATTTTAAATAATTGATGATGGCTACGGGGTTACGGCCACGAAGCTAACCGGATCGGATACCGCCGATTTGATAATCGACCGCACCCCCATCACGCTTGATTCCAGTCTTCTTGAACGATATGCCGGTGTTTATGAAATAGAATCGGATTATGGAAGAATCGGAGCCGGGTACCTTATGGAAATAAAAAATTGGGGAAATTATCTTTCTGCTTCAATCGGAGAAGATGAAGCGACAGCCATTTATCCGGGATCGGAAACTCGCTTTTTTCATAAGGAAGCCGATTTTCAAATTATCTTTCTGGTCGACAATGAGGGCCATACGGCCGGATGCATTATCGATATGGGCGGCAAGAAGATTCACTGCTTGAAAGTGAAATAGATTTCGACGAAAGTCGGCGATTAGCGTAGATAAAATTGAGGACCGAACGAATGCTCGGTCCTCATTGGACCAGGTGGGAGATTCTGGTCTCAAAACAGTGGGGTAACTTCTCGGTCACGAATAAGATCATTCAACATTAGAAAAAAATGAGCGAACCGTTAGCATTCAAATAAATTTGTCGTGAAGCCGTGGCGGAATCTTATCAAAATTGCATTTTGCTATTGAAATGATGATCAAATCGCATGACGGTATTGATTCGCGGGCAGTACTGTCGGCGTACGACGGTAATGGCAAATGGCTATTTCTTCGGAAGTAATTATGGCGAAGTCGGTTCGCCCGTATGACCAGGCCCCGGCGTCAAGGTATATGCCTCGCCCTCCGACAAACTCAGTATCAAGATAAGGCAAATGGGTATGGGCCACCAGATATAAGGATTTTAAACCATCATTTTCGGCCGCAACGGCCATCCTCCGGGAGTAATAATCAAGAGAATGTCGGGGATAATCCCGGGGGTCGGGAAAATCGGATCGTTCTATTTCACCTGATTCGTTGCCCCAGGCCCTGTGCGTGGAAGCGTGTCGCAAGCGCCCGGCCAAGGGGGCATTTTTCAGGCCGCTTTCAAATTGTCGAAAGGCCCGGAATATAGACATGGCCGGTCGCCAGAGAATGTTTCCCGGGTTGGAGAAGCGATACCATTGGTCGGCGCGGCAGCCGTGCTCAATATGTATGTTTCCCATTCCAAAACTCATACTGCCCTCGGAACGCTTTCCCTTTTTATAGTCGTGATTGCCTATGATTTGCTGTACGCCAAGATCCCAAAAGAGTCGGCCGATTTCGCTGTAAAGGGGATGAGATCGCCATATATCATAGGAGGTTATTTCCGGGCCGTTATGCGGGTTCGGAAACCAGAGTTCAAACAGGTCGCCCAGCTGAAAAATACGGAGCCGGCGCCCATATGCATACCAGCGCCGACTTAGGGCCTCCAGATGCAAAAGAAAATCGAGCATCGCTTCGGCGCCGAAGCGGAAACCGTCAAGCGGAGAATTATAATGATACATATGCATGTCGGGAATCGCGACTATGACATCGGTCGAACGCAAGAGCGGTCCCCGATGGCGCGGTACGGCGGCCGGCTTTCCATCCCCCGAGATAATCTGAATCCGATCGTTATCGCCTATTATATCATCGCATATTTTCAATGGCGCTCCTTGTCTCATTGCCATAAATTCGATCAATAACCCAGAGACAGGATCGCTCCAAAAGGTTCCGACATGGTTAAAATGTCATTAAATAAATGCGAGATAATTATTTGAATTCTGTTACGTCTGATTTCAGGGGCTTGGCCTGGGAGCCGTTTAATAGTTAGAATTGGGTTGCGAGATGAAAATAAATTGATGGCAGGGGGTAAAGTAAATCATGATGAATTTGGATAGATATGCTTGAATACCTCGCGGAGATTTCTGCTCGGAATATTCTCAAGCCGACAACCCCTCTTATTTAATAGAAATTTCCTGGAAAGTTTAGAAGCTCTTCATAAATTATGTCACGGAATTGAATATAACCCAATTAATGAAATCGTCTCATAGCCCCCGCATTTGACATTCATTCGCCCCTATTAGTGGTCAAGCGGTCAATTTGACGTAGTCAATGAAGGCCCCAAAGGTTCGAATAACGTCCTGCCGGGGGAGCCGGATTTTCTAACAAATTTCTAACTGCCAACTTCACCGAAATGCCTTGTACTTAACTGAACTTCATCGAACTTTACGCAAGTTAACGATTTAATAGCCAGCTATTTACGTTTATTTTAAAGCAGGACAAAAAGTTAGACTATGCTGCCTGTTGCGAATCCCAGCCTCTCCGCCATTAATTTTCTAACAATCTAACACGCAGTATATTAATCAGTTGCACGAAAAAAGTTCTCCGTCTAGAGGCTTTTTATAATAAATAATGTCGCGATGCGACAGAATAGTGAGTCCATTTTGCTTACAATCAAAGGCACACAAAAAGCATGGGAGGCGATCCACCCGCCATATATCAGATATTTCATCCGTTGACTGCCATGGATGCTGTTGGTCGCCCAATTTAAAATTGATTGTCTATTTTACCGATAATCCCTATCTTCTAATAGTCAAGCGAGCACATTAACGGCGGTTGTTGCCAAAATTCGGGGAATGATGGGGTCGCTAAACGACGATCCAGATGATATTACCCGATCGCACATTCAACTTTCAAACGACACCTTAATCGGGCACTATCGGATAATCGAGAAAATCGGCGCCGGTGGCATGGGTCATATTGGGATCCGGGTCTCTCCATATTACCGGCACCATCCACAAGAATCTTGGCAAGTTCGTGAATAGGAGATGAGAAATGAGTACATCCAGGTTACTGACCCTTGGAGTTATTGCATTGTCAATGTCATCGTTGCAGGCGGCCGAATCCGGCAAACGCGCGATTACTCCCGTGGATGTCGTCAACATCAGGGAAGTGAGCGATCCCCAAATATCGCCCAACTTGAACCCTGTCGCTTTCGTGATAACCGAACCGGTAGACACAAACAAACCGGACGAAGGCAGAAATTCCAATATTTGGATAGTGTCAGCGGACGGAAGTAGCTCTCCCCGTAAGTATGCCTTTGGGCCAAAGCAAGAATTCATGCCGCGTTGGTCGCCGGATGGAAAATACCTGACATTCTTGTCCAACCGCGGGATGGATGACAAGAATCAAGTTTACTTGATGTCCACCTTTGGCGGCGAAGCGGAAGCCTTAACCAATATGAAAGAAGGCGTGAACCTCTTCAAGTGGGATCGTGATTCTCATAGTATTTCATTTATTTCACAAGACTCGCTCACCACTGAGGAAGAAAACCGAATCAAGGCCAAAGATGACGAGCGGGTGCTGGATGAAAACATAAGACATGTGAGGCTGTACAGAGTAGATTTGGCGACCCGGGTGGTGACCCTTCTGACGCCTGCGAACGAGAGCGTTAACGATTTCGATTATTCTCCGGACGGGTCAAAGATTGCCTGCGAAATCGCAGCGACTCCCAAACTGGATGACGTATACTATCGGTCGAAACTCATGGTTATGAACCGAGACGGCTCCGGCAGAAAAGTCATAAGTGAAGAAAGTTGCGGCAAAATTAGATGGTCTCCAGACGGGAATCAGATTCTTCATTTTATTTATCCCGGCAAAAGTGAAATGTATATCCCTGAACTCGTCTCGCCCTCAGGAACCCAAGCCACAACCTTGGGGGAGGACTACCCTGGATTCGTTTGGGAAATGGAATGGATTCCCAACCGGAAGGAAATCCTTGTCTCAAGTCAGGAGGGGGTTCAGGGCATTATCGGCAAGCTTGATGTGAAATCAAGAAACATCGAAAGGGTGCGCACTGTTGATCGGCCCTTGTCCTGGTGGGGTTATCCAACCTGGAGTATTAATTCGACAGGTGAATGGATCGCTTTTGTAGATGCTTCTACTTCTTCGCCCCTTGATATCTGGATAATGAAAGTAGATGGTTCGGATGTGAAGCGCCTAACCAATCTTAACCCGCAAGTTTCTTCATTGACTTTTGGAGCACAGGAAAAGGTCCAGTGGCAATCTGAAGATGGTGAGCAGATTGAAGGTGTTCTAGTAAAGCCGGTGGGATATGAGCCTGGCAAGAAATATCCTCTGGTCGTACAGATACATGGGGGGCCGGCATGGGCATGGTGGTCAGGATGGCTATGCGGCGCGTTTGATTGGGCGCAGATGCTGGCCAGCAATGGATTTGCGGTCCTATTGCCAAACCCACGAGGCGGCGCCAGTCGTGGCTTGAAATTTGCAGAGAAGAATTATCTGGACTGGGGCGGAGGTGATTTCAAAGATATCATGGCCGGAGTTGATTACGTTATTCAACAGGGAATCGCGGATTCCACTAAGTTGGCAATCGGCGGAGTTAGCTGCGGCGGTTATATGACTGCCTGGTCGGTGACACAAACTAACCGGTTCAAAGCAGCCGTCATGTACGCTGGTTTGTCCGATCTAACCAGCTTCTATGGAACGACTGATATTCCGACCTATATGCGCTTGTATTTCGAAGATTATCCTTACGGCCGCGAAAATTTTTATGACCAGCATTCGCCCATGGCCTTCATTAAGAATGCCAGGACCCCCACATTGATTCTACATGGTGAAGCGGATCTGCGCGTGCCGACAACGCAGGCCTATCAGTTTTATCGAGGACTTAGAGACATGGGCGTCGAAACCAGATTCGTCACATACCCGAGGGAGCCCCATGGCGTTTTTGAAAATGCCCATCAAATAGATGTGCTTGAGCGGGTGCTCGATTGGTACAAGACTCACCTGGTTCCCAAGCCTTAGGAGTTAGACTATTCCGAATGCGCAGCAGTGCCAGGAGATTCTGATTTTGCGTCGATGCGGGACAGATTCGGAAGTCCATTGAAGAGGTGAACACTACGTACAGCAAAGCGATCCGAGAAGGCAACTTGGCTGGTGTGGTTGCCGGGTACACCGAAGATGCCACCATGGTTCCGCCTGACGGTGAACAAATTAAGGGCAAACAGGCGATCGAAGAGTATTACAGAACGCTCTTTCAGATGGGAATGAAAGATGTCGTATTGACCACAATCGAAGTGGAGGGTAGCGGTGGCACGGTTTATGAAATCGGCAAAACCAGGGTTCGAATCCAGCCGGAAGGCCAAGAAGCAATACAGGACTCCTCAAAATATCTCGTTATCTGGAAACATCAAGCCGACGGCACGTGGAAGGTTTACGTAGACATTTGGAGTCTCAGCTGCCGCTAGCCGGCAAATGACGATGATGCAGCCTGAGGCCGGCAGTCTCGTAAGAATCACTAAGCAGCACGCAACTCTCCAAAGGTCATGGTCTTTGACAGGAAGGATTTGGTATGAAAAGGAGAACCTTCGGCTACCTCGGATTCTTAGGTCTCCTGGGATTTCTGGGTGCGCTTGGCTCGATTACGGGTAACGAAGCGCTGTACTCGCTCTATGATCTGTTTGGCCTGTACGGATTCTTCGGCTTCTTTAGCACTTCGCAGAAGGACTAGGATTGTTCTCGAATAGAAGCGCAATTTCCTCCGGCCCTCGAAATTGTCAGAGATGAAGTCGGGCGGGGAAAAAACGGTCGCAATTTGGTCACACTGACCCGTAAGTCATTGTGTCACAACGCGAGTCGGGGGTTCGATTCCCCCCACCTCCATTTCTTGTAATCTCATGTTACACAATCATCTACAACGACTATTTTAACCGGACGAATTCCCCAAACCCCCGTCCACCCCCTATATCCCCCAATAACATAGAATATCATGAAACGAAAAAGGTCACAATTTGGTCACACTATAAGATGCATTAGAAGCCCTTGATCGATATAATGTGAGCGGCCAATTTTCGCGGTTAGCCGGCATTTTCAAAATCATTTGCCTGTTCCATCTATAATTTATATCTTCTCATTGTCAAGCAATCAGATAAATGGCAGCTGTCTGCCCTAGCTGGGGAGATTGATGACGTCGTCAAATGACGATCCAAACGATATTACCCGATCGCATATCCAACTTTCGAAAGACACCATATTCGGGCACTACCGGATCATCGAGAAGATCGGGGCCGGTGGGATGGGCGAGGTTTATCTGGCCGAGGATACCGAACTTAAGCGCAAAGTAGCGCTCAAATTTCTTCCCAATCATCTTTGTCAGAGTGAAGATTGCCGTGCTCGGTTTAAGCGTGAGGCACAAGCGGCAGCAAAGCTCGATCATCCGAATATTGTCGCAGTTCATGAGGTCAGTGAATTCCAGGGACGTCCCTTCTTCTCTATGCAACATGTCGAAGGACAAACTCTCAAGGAAGTTCTTACAGGAAAAGCATTGCCTCTCGATCGCATTTTGGAGATTGGAATTCAGGTCTGCGAAGGATTGCAGGCGGCACATGAGAAGGGAATTACTCACCGAGATATTAAACCGACGAACATTTTGATCGACTCTTACGGAAGAGCCCGCATTGTCGACTTTGGTCTGGCCTCGGTAATGGGATCAGATCATCTGACTAAAACCGGCTCGACCATGGGGACTATCGGCTATATGTCGCCGGAACAGACGCGGGGTGAGATTTTGGATGAGCGGAGCGATATTTTCTCATTTGGTGTTGTTCTATATGAAATGATAACCGGCCAATTGCCCTTCAAGGGAGATCATGAACCGGCCATAATATATTCAATCGGAAATGAAGATCCGGAGCCGATGGCGCGATACAAAACCGGCGTTTCGGATGAACTTCAGCGGATTGTGAGCAAGGCGCTGGCCAAGGATAAAGGCCTTCGGTACCAGCACGCTGAAGATCTTTTAGCTGATCTCAAGGGGCTTTCAATGTCTGCGATCACAGGACAAACGTCGCGCCCTGACCGCTGGAACCGATATGTGGTTACTTCGGCGGTCGTTGTGCTTTTGATTATGGTTGGATATTGGGCATTTAAGAAGTATATGCCTTCGAATAGCTTAAAACCGGAAACCGCTCGCAAGATGCTGGCCGTATTGCCGTTTGAAAACCTCGGCTCACCGGAGGATGAATATTTTGCCGATGGCATCACGGACGAGATAACGGGTAAGCTAGCATCAATTCGAGAATTGGGGGTAATCTCCCGCACTAGTACAATGCAGTACAAGAAAACGACCAAGAATATTCGGCAAATCGCCAAGGAGTTGGGCGTTGATTACATTCTCGAAGGGACTATTCGCTGGGAAATGGGTGGAGATACCAGTCGTGTGCGGATTCTCCCACAATTGATCAGAGTATCTGACGACACGCATCTTTGGGCAGAAACATACGAGCGTCCGATGATTGGCATCTTTGCGCTACAGACAGAGATTGCATCGCGAATAGCAGAAACTATGAACATTACTCTGAGGCAATACGAAAACGCCGCTTTGCGATCATTACCGACGAGTAACCTCGAAGCATATCAGATGTATCTGCGAGGGATGGATTTCCAATGGAGGTCATATTATGTTCGTGAAAACTGCCAACTTGCAGTGCAAATGTTCCAACGCGCTGTGACTCTCGATTCTGCATTTGCCCTGGCTTATGCGGAGCTTGCCCGCGCCCTAAGCGCCATGTATCATTATGGGTATGACAGGACTCCGGAGCGTTGCTCCCAGTCAAAGGAAGCCGCTGATCGAGCGACCGCGCTTCAACCTGATCTTGCTAAATCTCATATCGCGCAAGGCTATTACTACTACTGGTGCCATCGGGATTACGAACTGGCTCTGCGTGAACTAGCTCTGGCAGAAGTGGCGCTTCCGAATGATCCAGAAGCTATTGCCGCTCAAGGGTATATCCTGAGGCGGCAAGGTGATTTTCGGGGCGCCGCTGAAAAACTGGAGAGGGCTTTCGCGGTCGCGCCCCGGAGTCACATGCTGGCTGGCGAACTCGGATCCACATATTGGCGATTTCAGGAATACTCCGACGGAGAGAAGTTCCTGAACCAAGCGATTTATTTAGCGCCAGATGTGGCAATAAACTATGTCGACAAAGCCGAACTCTACTACTCACGGCGAGCTGACACCGCAATGGCGCGAGCGACACTGGAAATGTTTCCAAGTCAGAATAATGAGGAGATTCGTTCGGCGTGGTTCTGGCTGCACGTATTTGAGCGTAACTATCCAGCCGCCTTAGGCCAGCTGGTTCTCATGCCACCTGACTCAATTTGGCCGAAAACACGATTGGCAGGCATGATTTATGACCTGGCGGGTGATTCAGCGCGTGCTCGCGCCTGCTATGATTCCTCCCTTGTCATCCTGAAAATAACGGTCAAAGCGCTACCCGATGATCCTTTTGGAAGCGTCCACAGTTCGTTAGGTCTTACTTATGCCGGTCTGGGTCGAAAGGATGACGCAATCC
>CALMKK010000181.1 GCA_937867135.1 uncultured candidate division Zixibacteria bacterium | reverse complement strand
ATTGGTGCGCTCGATCAACTTGATTTTCTTGACGCCGGCCTCTTTAATCTTATCGAACGTTCCTTCATCGATAATATCGCCGGCCGCCGCCATTATTTCTCCGGTTTCCTTATTCACCACCGCTTCGGCCGACACCTGGCCGATAAAGGCGTCCGCCTTCTTTCCGGCCAATTCCACCGCCGTCACGGTGTAAAAAGTATTGATCAGCTCCTCATCCGTGGCATAACCGACCGCCCGCAGTAGTGTCGTCACCGGCAATTTGCGCCGCGAATCGATATGCACATACATGATATCATTGACATCCACCACGAATTCCAGCCAGCTTCCCCGATAAGGAATGATTCGGGCCGAATAGAGAATCTTGCCGTTGGGATGAGTCTCCTCATCGAAGAAAACGCCCGGCGAACGGTGCAACTGGCTGACTATCACCCGCTCGGCGCCGTTGACTATAAAAGTCCCCCAGCGCGTGAGCAAAGGCAATTCCCCCAAATAAACATCCTGTTCGATGATGTCTTTAACCTGCTTTTCGTCTCCCTCCCCCTCTTTTGACATCAGCCGCAAGGTGGCGCGAAGCGGCGCCGCGTATGTCATATTCCTTTCCCGACATTCGTCAATCGAGTAACGGGCGGTCCCCAGAGAATAATTCACGAATTCCAGAACAAAATTCTCATTGATATCCGTAACCGGGAAAATCTCCTTGAATATCTGCTGCAAACCCTGATTGCCCCGCTTTTCCGGGGGGATTTCCGTCTGAAGAAAACTATTGTACGATTCCAGTTGAATGTCCAGCAGATCCGGCATCTCGGCCGCGTCGCTTATTGTTCCGTAGTTTATTCTCTCTGGTTTTGTTTTGTTGGCCAAAACAACCTCCTCCTACGAAAAGTAAAGGAGAGACCGATGTAAGATTCCGCAAACAAGGAAAGGAAAAGGAAAAAACCTCTTTGACAGAGTTGAATCCCTCATCGGCGACTCTGCTTTCTCTTTCAATTATTCTCCCGACAGCCACGCTGCTCGGGGAGCATTTTATACAGACTATTCGCCGTACATCTCACCTGCGTCGGGTTTCCCCGACTATGTATTATACCAACGGTTAAACAGACCCGTAACAGGTTTGTTCCCGTATCAAATAATTCGCCCTTACTTAATCTCAACCTGGGCGCCGACTTCCTGCAATTTCTCCATCGCCGCCTTGGCTTCGTCCTTCGAAATCCCCTCTTTTACCTTCTTGGGAGCCCCGTCAACCAGATCCTTGGCCTCTTTGAGACCGAGTCCGGTCAATTCGCGAACCACCTTGATAACCTGAATCTTCTTGTCGCCGGCGCCGTTGAGAACGACATCGAACTGCGTCTTCTCTTCAACCACCGCCGCGCCGCCGGCCGGACCGGCCGCCACCGCCACCGGCGCCATCGGCGTCACGCCGAATTTGTCCTGTATCGCTTTCGACAAATCCGCCAATTCCATCGCGGACAGAGAAGCTATCTTCTCCACTATTTCATTGATAACTGCATTTTCCGAAGCCACTTTGTTTATCCTTTCATTCTCTTTTCTTTTATTTTCGTTTCATCTAACCGCCGCCGTTTTCAGATCAAACGGGTGGGCCGACCCGTTTAGAAGCATGACCCGTCCGGCAGGCATGGCCCTAAATTTTACCTCATTCCTTCGATTTCGCCAGAGCGTCCACCGTCCCGATCAGTTCCTGGAAAACACCGTCAAGCGACATAATCAGCGAACTGAACGGTGATTCCACCGCCGCCACTATCTGCGACAGGAGAACTTCCCTCGACGGCAACTCCGCCAGTCGAATGATATCTTTCCCGGTGAATAACTGCTTGTCGAGCACAAAAGCTTTTATGGTCGGTTTCTGTTTTTCTTTGAATGAATTATAAAGAATCTTGGCCGGGACCGATGGATCATCGAATCCAAACGCCAGCGCCGTCTGACCGCTCAGATGGCCGACAATTTCTTCAAATCCGGTGTCTTTGACCGCTATCTTGACTAAGGTATTCTTAGCTACCAGATATTTAATCGAGTTTTCCCGAAGATTCTTCCGAAGCCGCGTCATATCCTCGACATTCAAACCGGTATAATCGGTTACAAACACCGCCTTGGCGTCGGTCAAATATTTCTTAACTTCATCGACTGTCTGCAATTTTTCTGGTTTAGGCATATTTCAATCCTCTATTTCTTCAGATCCGCAAGAAGTGATTGGTAGTCGAGCTTAAATCCGACGCCCATAGTCGAGCAAACCGAAAGACTTTTTATATATTGGCCTTTGGCCGCCGCCGGCTTGGCTTTCACCAGCGCATCCACAAAGGTCTGAATATTTTCAACCAACGCTTCTTCGGGAAATGATACTTTTCCCACCGCCACCGCGATATTGGCCTGACGATCCACGCGATATTCAATTCGCCCCGCCTTCAATTCCTTCACCGTCCGTCCGATATCCATTGTCACCGTACCGGCTTTGGGATTGGGCATCAAACCGCGCGTCCCCAGTATCTTTCCCAGGCGGCCGATAATTTTCATCATATCCGGCGTCGCCACCGCCACATCGAAATCGAGCCAACCGCCTTGTATTTTTTCCACCAAATCAGTGGAACCGACAAAATCGGCCCCGGCCGCCTTGGCCTCGGCATCCTTTTCGCCCGCCGCGAAAACCAGAACCCGGACTTTCTTCCCGGTCCCGTTCGGCAGCGCCACCGTCCCGCGAACCATCTGATCGGCATGCTTGGGATCGACCCCGAGACGGGCCGCCACTTCCACCGACTCGTCGAACTTGCATTTGGCATTCGCCTTGATAAGCTTAATTGCCTCAGGAAGCAGGTAATATTTGGTCCGATCTACCTGCTCGTAATACGATTTGTACCTTTTGGAATGATACATAAGCTCCATTCTCCCTGCCGCCGCACTTACTGCGGCCCAGGTGCAAACGAATTAATGTTTATCCTTCTACTTCAATCCCCATCGAACGGGCCGTTCCGGCTACCATTGACATGGCCGTCTCCAGCGTGGCCGCATTCAAATCTACCATCTTCAACTGGGCAATCTCACGAACCTGTTGCATTGAAACCTTGCCCACTTTATTGCGGTTCGGCTCACCCGAACCTTTTTGCAGACCGGCCGCCTTAACCAGTAAAACCGATGCGGGCGGTGTCTTGGTCACGAACGTGAATGTCTTGTCGACAAAAACCGTTATGACCACCGGCGTTGTTATCCCTCCCAAATGCTGGGTCTGAGCGTTGAACGCCTTGCAGAACTCCATAATATTGACACCGTGCTGGCCCAATGCCGGTCCGACCGGCGGAGCCGGATTGGCGGCGCCGGCGGGTATCTGCAGTTTAATCGTTGTTAATACTTTTTTCGCCAATTTATCATCTCCAAATCAGACTAACTTTTTTCTCATGCTTTCTGTTTGACCTGCTCTATCTGAAGAAAGTCCAGTTCCACCGGCGTCGGTCGGCCGAATATCGAAACCATCACCTTTATCTTCTTCCGCTCCAGATTGACTTCGCTGACAAACCCCGAAAAATCCGCAAACGGCCCGTCTATGACCTTCACCGGATCGCCCGCCTGATAGGGAATATCGGAGGCCTCCGCTGTCCGGGAACGATCTATTTGTCCGATAATCCGTTCCACTTCATTCTCCAGAAGCGCATGTGGCTTCCCCGCCGCACCCACGAAATTGGTTATGCTCGGAGTCGATACCACCAGGTTCTGCGTCTCCTGATCCAGTTCCATCTCCACCAGAATATAACTCGGCAGAAATTTCTTGGTCGATGTCGACCGCTTCCCCTGCTTCATCTCGGTCACCTGCTCCGTCGGAATCAGGATACGGCCGAACTTCTCTTCCATTGCGGAATTCGCTATTGCCGATTCCAGGTACTTCTTGGCCTTTTGTTCGTGCCCGGAATAGGTATGGACTACATACCAGCGTAACACCATCGGTCTCTCTCTTCCTTATCCGAAAATGGTTTTCGTCGCCAGAGTCAACAGACGGTCCACGATCCCGATAAATATCGAGATGATGAGCGTGACCACGATGGTAACAATGGTGGATCCGATTAGTTCCTGTCGGGTCGGCCACGTTACCTTGTCCAACTCGGCCCGAACTTCCTTCAAAAATTTTACAAATTTGCCGAACATCTTATACCTTTTATATAACCTCTTTGGCAGGCCAGGAGGGATTCGAACCCCCAACATCCGGTTTTGGAGACCGGCGCTCTAGCCGTTGGAGCTACTGGCCTGTAATTTTATTGCGGGCTCTTACCTGGTCTCCTTGTGCACCGTGTGTTTATTGCAGAAGGGGCAGTACTTCTTATATTCCACCCGTTCCGGATGGAGCCTTTTATTTTTGGCCGTGTTATAATTTCTTCTCTTGCATTCACTGCACGCCAAAGCGATCTGATCTCTGGGCATTTCTTCTCTACCTTCTCCGCATCTATTTATTTAAGCAATTACTTCCGAGATAACCCCGGCGCCAACCGTCCGACCACCCTCGCGAA
>CALMKK010000180.1 GCA_937867135.1 uncultured candidate division Zixibacteria bacterium | reverse complement strand
TAACCCGCGTTGTCGATTCCAGCGGCCGGGAATATAATCCGCGCTATTTGGTGCAGACGGAACGCTCGCAAAAAGCCTACTCCATTGAAGAGCGCAATAATAAAATTGTGCTGTGGTTCGATTTCACGTCGGATATAGAACTTCCGCCCGATTCGATATCGGTCAATTATTCCATCACAACGGGGCTCAGCGGCAACGGCATCGAAGCCGGGAAAATCAATGAATTGTATGAGGCCCATCCCGGCATTACCGCAATGGAAAACATAACCCCCACCGGCGGGGCAATTCCGGCCAAAACCGAAAAGCAAATAGTAAGCGAAGTGTCCGCCCGTCTCCGTAATCGTGATCGGGCCTTAAACTTCGCCGAGATATCCAACTGGGCGATGACCTTCGACCCGCGCATTATTTCGGCTCAGTGTCAAAATGGCGTGGAGCGGGCCGGGCGCGGAATCAGGCGCTGTATTGATGTTGTCATAAGAGTCAAAAGAGACAGCTTTTATTCCGATGAGGAGACGGTTTTATTGGAACGACGATTGAATAGTTTTCTTAAATCCCGTTCCCCGATTAATACCCATTTTAAAATTGAGATTATAAAGCAATGAACCAGAATCTGATGCCCGATTTCTGCAATCGGCGCTTTCCTTTTCACTATACCACTGCGCTCTGCTTTCTGATGAAATTGGGGGTTGACATATCTCAGGTTGACATTCTTGCTTTCGGTGAATTCGAGAATTATAAGGGCGAAATCCTGGGTCAGGAACCGGAGCCGGGCCAGGTACTCACGGGCGATACCAGAATCCGTCTCAAAGTCGGTTTTCAAAGTGCTGTCGATTTCATGCCTTATCAGTTTTTCTACGGCCTGGCCGGAAGCGAACGCCGCTCTTCGGCTTGGGAAGATCAGGCACGGGAAATAATGGCCCCTTTCGATTCTGCCGTTATTCGCCATAATGCCGCCGCCGAATATCAAACCTTGAAATATAATCTGGGCGTAATTGATAAGAAACAAGTCGCCGATTTTCTGCAGCTCTTTAATTTTGAGCTCGCAGGCGAAGGGAGCGGGGACGAAAAATCATTGATCTGGGCCTCTCTCATGCCCTTTTTCCATTATTGGGCGGGGAGTGCCGCTCTGACGGAAACAGCCCTCGAATTGATTTTTGGATTTAAATTTCAGATTGTCGAAAATGTCGGCGGCGAATTTGAAATTCCCCAAGAGGTCCATTATCATCTCGGCGCGCCATCAGGAAGGCTCGGTCGCGAGACTATCCTTGGAAAAAAATTCTTGGAATACGATTCGACTTACGAAATTTTTATAAAAGGCATAACTCCGGAAGAGATAAGCGATTTTCTTCCGGGCGGAACCGGCCGCAAAAGGATTAATGAGATCCTGAAGCTCTGCATGCCTAATCATTTGGATTATCGGCTGAGATTTGATGTTCGCAATAGAAAGACCATTATCGGCAAGGAAAAACGGGCCGCCTATTTGGGATATGCCGCCCATATTTAATAACCTTGACAAGGGCGTTTGAGGGTTTTACATTATAAATTTAGCGTTTGAGGCAAGACAATGAGTGACTTGAACTTATATTCGGTGAATTGGCAGGATGGGATGCTTATCACCCGCCAGCATCTCAAAGATCAGGAAAAGTATTTTGAGGATCTGATTCGCTGGCATAATCTTGATATCGGGGATCGGTATGGCCTGGTGAAAAAATCGTTTGACGGGAAAGCCGCGCTGGCGCTCAACTGCCTGGTCAGCGGAAATCGTTTACGGGTCGAGGTGACTCACTGTCAAGCGATATCTCCCGACGGAACCTATATTAATATCGAAGATGCCGGTCGCAACCCGATTCGTGCTGAAGGCGCCATTGGAGAGGCCACCGTGCCTGTTTTTGTGAGTGTCGATGCAGCCGCCAAGCAAACGGTGGGCGAACCGGATCCCGGCGAGGATTTGCCAAGGGTACCATATATGGTCAATAATTACGCCGTCCATTTGGGGGCGGCGCCAAATTTGCCGGAAGGGACATTTTTGCAGGTGGCCGAACTTGTCATAAACGGGAGCGAAGTCAGATATTCACCGAACTATTTTCCGCCCTGTGTGAATATTGCGGCCGATGAGCAATTGGCCGTCAAAGTTTCCGATTTTCGGAATCGCCTGGAAAATCTTCTATCGTTGTCATCGCGGGCCCATATGGCGGTTTCCACCAGCGGCGCCTTAGCCGGTGAAAGTACACACTTGCAGGTTGCGTTCAAGGAGACGACCTATTTGCTTGTATATCATCTGGCGGCCACGCTTGATGATTTTGTGGTCGGCCGCAATGCTCTGCATCCGATGCACATGGTTATCCAGTTCAAGAGACTCTTCCGCGTCTTTTCCACTCTTATGAATCTTCAGCCCGGACTGAAGGATTATCTCAATGAAAAATTTTTCAGCAAAGAACTTAATTCCGAAGTCGGCCGTTTTATGGCCGCCGTTGATAATTTTATCCTGGCCGATTACAATCATCGCCAATTGGGCGGGCATATTCAGGCCATCGACAATTTGCTCAATACTCTGCGTGGGGCAATCGGATTTCTGGCCCAGACCAAGCGGGAGCAACTCGGCGAGCAGGCGGTGGCCACCGATAGTCTGACTTATCAGGGACGAACCTACCGGGTGGCGGGGTTCAGTTCCACTCGTCTTGAGCAAATCGGCGAATTGAGTTATCTTATGGTCGATATCGCCGCTCCGCGGGCGGTGGCCGATTCGGTGGTGTTAATGTCCAAGGATCTTTTCAGCGTGGCCGAATGGAACAATATGCAGGTTCGTCTCGGGCTCAATGATGCCCGGGGTCTCGGGGAGACCGATCCGATCGATGTCGATGTCACTACTTTCGGCAACAAAGTGGCGCTGCATCCGCGCGATATGATGCGCTCGTCCGGGGTTCGTCAGATAACCCTGATTTTCCGCGGGGCGCGGGATAACACCAAATTTAAAAATTTGGGAAAGATGGATTTGATTATTTACACAATGTAATCTTAATTAAGAACGGCACCATGGAAATAAAAACATATATTGAGGATCTTTTCAAGTATCTGGAATCGTTTGAAAAAGGGGCCTCCGAATTTGAGACGGAAGCCTTTTTGCAGACGTACAACGGCATTTATGCCGTTTTTCAGGCTCTGCGTCAGCAGCGGGACAAGGCCCTTGAAGTTGATCAGTACTTTCTGAGTCGTATCGAGAGAACGCCGCTTAACAGCTCCGATCTGCGGCAGCTGTCCATTCAAATAATGATTACCTACTTTGAATCGGAAGCCGATACGGACGGGCAGTCCAATCGCTCCTATCTCTATTGCCGGGGACTGCGCGCGGTCAAGCAGGATATTCCATTTTTTGAGCAGCACCTCATTCCGTTGCTGTTTAAGGAAGGGTCGCTGGGGAACAATTTCCGGTTGCATCATTTTTTCCTCGATGAAATCGCCCGGTATATGGGTAAATTCGGGAAGAAAGTGAAACCTAATATAAGCCCTGAGGAATTCAGCGCCCAGGGCGACAGTATAAAATTTCTGGAATTGGCTCGCCGCCGTCTGGAAATGGGGAATGAACTGCTCAAGGATCGCACCAGCCTGGAATTCCATCTCCAGCGCATCAAAGCCTTCGATAAATTGGGACAGAAAAACAAATTGTACGAACGATACCTGACCGAATGGCAATATTTGCGAAAGACAAGCTTCTGGGCCGCGGTCAGGAGATTTCTTTCGGAATTGGGCGGCAAATTCCGCGGGGCTTTCTCGTCGTCGCGCTATTTCCGCCTGGTGATGACACAGCGGACGCCGGCCTATTTTTACTATTTCCTCCTGATAGTGATCTTCCTTTTCTTGGCCGTATATGTGCCGATGAAATGGAGCGGTTATTCCAGAAATAAACTGAACGAATTGAATAATCGGGCCACCGCCGTTCAATCCGGGTCTCTGAGATGATTGGTTGAAAATATGAATTTGGGAAAAATATTTAATATATTCAAAAAGGGTGCTAAAGCGACTTCGGGTCAAAAGGGGAAAAAGGGCGGCGGAATGGAATGGCCCGCGGGTCTCCGCATCGGAATATATGGTCACGCCAATTCCGGCAAGACAGTCTATTTTACGGTCCTCAACGAAGAATGCAAGATTGCCAAGGATTTGCAGATTTCGGTCATCGACAACGCCACGGCGGGTGAATTCCTTTCCAATTATCGCATGATTTGGGGGCTGGCCAGCGGCGCTACCGGGGGCGGGACGGTGGTCGATATGCGGGGAGACAAAAAATTCCCGGAGCCGACCATATCCGACAAAATATTGAAATTCAATGCCATTCTCGACCACAAGAAACGGGTTTCGGTCGTTACCTACGATTACAGCGGTCGTTCCGTTTCCATAAGAGAAAGAACCGAGCAGACCGACAAAGTCATCGATTTCATGAGCGGCTGTCACGGTTTGTTATTTTTCTATGATCCTAAAACTCTGGCGGCGGAGATGCAGAGTCAGGAGCATGTGGCGTCTTTTGTAAGTATGCTGGAGAGATTGATGCCTCTGAATAAACGCCGTTTGCCGATTCCGATTGCTCTGGTCGTGACCAAGGCCGATATTCTGCCCGGATTCAAAGGGGAGGAACAAATTGTTCTTATTCGGGCGGAAGACGAGAGTTTCGTATCCGAAGATTTCGAGCTGTTTCTCGATAAAGTCCTTACAAGTAATAATATCGCCGCCAACACCGTTTGGGCCGGGACGGTTCGGGAAATACTCATAAGATTGAAAGATTTTCTGAAAGTTGTAACCGGGCGCACGCTTGATTTCCAGATTTTCTTCACCTCCAATACCGGTGAAGCCCCGGAAAAAATCGGGACCGATGTCGGCCGTTCCCTGTATGCACCGCCGGCCAAAATTCGCCCGATCGGGATCCGCGAGCCGTTTTATTGGATTCTTAAATCGATCATGCGGAGCCGCAAAATTTCGCGGATGCGGGCCGTAGCCCGCTTCATAACTTTCGTGAGCATCGTTTGGATTATTTTATATTCCTTGCCGAATTTGTATCATTTTAAATTTTTGCTCTCCGGGGCATATAAAACGGAGAGCAGTATTCTTCAGGCCTATAAGGGAAATATCTATAATACCTCCGTCGAAGAACGGCGCAAAATTGTCCGTGCTTACGATGACTATTCCCGCTCCTGGACCGTAAAATGGCTCTACCAACCCTTCCAGGCTCCGGCCGAACGGATAAAAAATAGTTATTCATCGCTCAATGTCGAGGCCGCTGCGACCAATCTTAATCAAGTGATAAAGAATTTCACGGCCATTGTTTCCGACACCTCGGCCTGGCCGAAAGTCAATCCTTCCGATACCCAGTTAATTGAAAATGAGCGTCATAAAAAACTGGTCGAAGAGTTTAATGGTTTTCATCAGGGCGATGAAACCTCGATTCTTTATAAGCGAAGCGACCGCGCCCTGAATCTTTGGGACATGTTTAAAAGGGCCGTGGCCGCTCCTAATGACACCACTGTCTGGGTGACTATTCAGAAACAGGTGCAACTGGATAAAGATATGTACGGCAATCAAATGAGCGCCGAGGAAATTGATCTCGGCAAGGCCCTGTCGAAATATAAGGCCAAGCAGATCCAGATTGTTACCGCCCAAAAGGCCGCCACCGAATTAACCGGACTCATTCAGGAGATTAACAGCAATCCCAACGGCGCCTTCCGACTTGACACGGCCGTTACCCTTCTCCGGCAAACTCTGGCCAATCTTGATCCCGCCGTCGACAAGACCAATATTGCCATGATCAATCGCTATCTTCAGGCGGTCGCGCGCTGGAATAAACGTCAGCAATTTACCGCCAAAATCGAGGTTTTGCCTGAAAAAGCGCATCTGCATATCGAAGTGACGGAAAACGGAAAGGCCCCGCTCTGGGAAGAACATAATCAGATTAGCGAAGGAAAAGAGGTTCCCATTTACTGGAAAGTCGGTGATAATATTCATATCGCGATCGACCTCAAGAAGCAGAAATGCAAGTGGGGCAAAGAATCAAGCGATCGGGTAGTATTGAAAGATAAGTACTCCCTGTTTCAGATGGATGGGGAAGTCTCCTTTGACAACGTCGGCAAGAAGGCCGGTATCAGTTTTAAGCCGCCGCTGGTGGAACAATTGCCGGTTTTAAAATAAATTCAGTCAGGCTTGATGTAAGGAGTAATTATGAACAATTTGCGAAGGTATATAATCGGCACCGTAATTCTGACTTTGATTTTGATCTTTGGTTCTTTAAAAGTCGCCGATGCCGGTGAAGTGCTTCTTCCCGATAGTCTTGAGATAAAAGTAAAATTCGATTCGACCCTGCAAATATCATCGGGAAAACTTGTCAAGGGCGCTCCGATCGCCATTCATCTCGCCGAACCGATCGATATCGGCGGTGTAATTATCGTTGAAAAAGGGGCCTCCGGGACGGCCGTCGTTTCGGATGTCGTGAAGGCCGGCAAGGGCGGCAAACCGGGGCAGATAAAAGTCGATTTTACCGAATTAGAGCCCAAAGGCGAATATATGACGGAGGACAGTTCCAAAATAAAAATTTTCGGCTCAGTTGAACATAAAGGCAAAAAGAAAGGAATCTTCCCCTATTTGTTTTTTATTCTTTTGGTTAAAGGGGGAGAAGCGCAGATCAAGACCGATTCCGTTTATACCGCCATTACAGCCGAATCGATAATGATGTCGAATGACTGAATATTTTCATGAGAAATATTTAAAGGGCCGCCTTTATCAGACGGCCCTTTTTTATCTGAGATCTTCCATCAATGCATACGGGCGCTTTTGAAGCCCCATGCCAGTCGAATCGCGGTTTATTTCAATCGTACTGGCGCCGAAACGAAGATTGGTCGGAATTGTGGAAACCCCCGAAATTTGCAGATAGCACCAAATGGAAACATCCGTCGAGTCGACGGTTTGATCCGCCTCGAATACAGCTACACTCTTAAAATAAATTGTGGCAAGATCGGCAAATCCAGCGCTGTCAGTCAATGATTGATGTATGGAAATACTTCTTATATCTACTATGAAATATTGGAGACTATCAGAAATCAAAAAATAGGTGTTTTCCGGAAGATCCTTATTCCGAATAATGCTATCAACTCTGAACTGACCTCTTTCAAAACGGAGCTGAGTCGTGATGGCGCTGAGATTTTCGAGATTATACGCTCTTAAATCAAGAGCAAAAGTCGATCCAAGGGTAATGGGAAGGAAACGCGGCGCCAATCGTACCATCGGAACCGCCGGGTACAGATTCATATTGAGTTCAACCGTCGTATTGGGAATAATATCGATTGTTGTCTCACCTCGATATATCACCAATCCCTGATTACTCCCCGTGCTTTCCCGGGCTTCCACCAACAGGCGGCGATTTTCCCCCGTCGGAATTTCAGCCGTACCGCTGATAATTGTCCCGTTGAGGCTCAAGGTATCAACAATCGGATTGACAATACCCGGTCCGGTGATGGTCAACTGAACCACCCCGATCCATTGAGGCGCCAGGGGAGAAGCCATTTTGAAACTGACATGGGCCGGTTCGCCGACCGGACCATTTAAATTCCTTTGCGAACATCCCGATGATAAAAACAGCGAAAAAATGGAGACCGCGAGGAAGATACTCAAAATGTCAAATATGCGACGCAGTTTCATACATCCTAAACCCTGATTTTTGATTAGAATCATTTTTATTTCGACCACGTTTCAATTTTCCAAACTGCCGGATATTGTTTAATAGAAATAGATTTCGTTGCTCCCGGCATAAATATTATAATTGGCGGAATCGTTGACATAAAAATTCCCGGTGTACATATAAGCGGTGCCTATGATTCTGCCTGCTGATAAATAGACGGTAGCATAATGACCGCTTCTCGGCAAATTCGTGGCTATATTGCCAATGGCGCTGAAATAAAGAGCCGTTTCATAAGTGCCTACCGTAGCCCAATCGAATCCGATATCGCCCCCGATATCTTTTCCCGGGACAATACTGTCAATAGTGAAATTACTGGCGTAATAATTATATAGACTCATCGTCAAGCTTGTCATACTATCGACATTATACACATATACATCCAGCGAAAATGTTGAAAGTATAGGCACTTCAAGATAGTGCGGCGA
>CALMKK010000179.1 GCA_937867135.1 uncultured candidate division Zixibacteria bacterium | reverse complement strand
GAGAGTAATAAGACGACTGGTGGATTAATTACAAAGCGGAGCGTATATATTGATAACGATCCAGTGCTTTCCGGCATTGTAATAAAATGGAATGATGAATCGTGTAATGAATAGGGGTAGTAGATTGGGTCTCTAAACGGGAACGGAGCGAACAGGAGAGAAACACGACAAAGGCATCTACTTGGTTAAGGAGGAATATATGGCGAAGATAAAGAAGCCGGCAATAATTATTGGGATGATATTTATAGTGATCGTTTTTATTATTCTCGTGAAGGTCTGGATTAATCTTCAAGTCAATTCCTCCTATCGGAGCAATAATTCAGCGCAATCCACATCTAAATCGCAGAGTGAATCATATCAGCCCAATAGTGGCGATTGCCAATTGGTGAAAAGTTTAGAAGAATCGGGCCTGATAACAAAAATGCGGGATAATGAAATTCAGATTAGCGGCTATCTATGGAACTTTCAGACATCTCTTGATGACAAGAGAAATATAGTATACATGCTTCACGTTTGTTATCGCCCCACTTTTAAATTGATTGACAACAAGACAGGGAAAATATATGGCAGATATGATTCAATTAACGGTATTGTTATAGAATAATAGCCTGTGAATAGTCTGTCTAATATATATGCGAATAAATATTATCGAAACGAAGAGGGCAAAAGTTGGATATAATGAATAAAATGCCAAATGTCCGATATGAATACGCATCCTTAGTTAATAAATTCTTCAATGAATCAAGTGACGAAGAGGTCAGTAAGGTGTTAATGGAAAATTCGGCCTGCTCATTTCGTACGGCGCTGGAATATTACCGAACCAAAAACTCCATCAATAGCAATTATAAATATGCAATTATGATGATGGGGCACAGTTATGAAACAGTTCTAAAGGCGCGTCTCGCTCTGTTCGGCAAAGGGGAAATATTGAGTAGAAATTCCGCGAAGGGGCGCATTGAAACTTTGAACGTATTCAAATGTGTAGAACAATTAAATAGGCATGGAATTATTGTATCTGAAAATCATAAAAAAGCTGTTAAGGATTTGAGAGAGGTTAGAAACGTAATTGAGCATTTTGGATTTCTGGGCAATAAAGTTATTCTCGATCAACTCATCAGTTTCTGTGCGAGCGTCTATTGGGCTTTTATGATAGAATATATGGACAATTACGGAATTCGCAAAATGCTGACAGACGATCAGTTTGAAACCCTTATGACATTTGAGGAAGAGCATCATTTTGCTAAATGCAAGGCCGCGGAAATAATGTATCAATGGAGTCTGAATCTACATTTGGAACAAGATCAATATCTTTTGAGACATTGCAAAGAGTGTCTGACGTTATCCATTATACTGGACTTATCGTCATCAAAGGGAAGATGTCGATGCTGCGGCACGGAGTACAAATTGAACGAATATGCGGATGACATTGTGGATAATTTGGAGTAGCAGGGTGAGTCGAAACCCAGTCGTCCCGACTAAGAAGGACGGGACTCGGGGGATTTCGACCTACGAAGAAAGAAGAATGAGTCATATTGAATAAGAGGAAATATGCCAAGAAAAAAAGGCCGAATACCCAAAGATGATACTCTGGTATCGGCGAGTATGCTGGGGAAGGCGGTGCGGAAGATACTAAAAGATGTCAAACTCGACCGGACATGGGATATACCGTATCTGGCGGGGTACAGCCGCGATGCCAAAACCATCTATATCGACCGCCATCTGCCGAAATCGTTTGAAACACGGAGGAGGCGAATATTTGTCGATCAATATCTGATTCTGCATGAGGCGGTGGAAAAATCGCTTTTGGATGAATTAGGACTGGTCTACCAGCATGCTCACCAGATAGCGCTTCGGGCCGAGGAGGCGGCGGTGCGGGCGGCGGGAATATCCTGGCGGGAGTACGACCGGTTTATGCAGAAATACATAAAAGTAGTCGGGGATGAACGGCTGAAACGGATTCCGCCACATCTTGATATTAAGCCATACCACGACGAGCATGACACCAAGATACTGCTGGCGATGCAGAGGGTGATTAAGAGGGAGTTGGGTCGGAAAAAGTAGGTCGGATCCCCTGTGGTTCCGACGATATTGGCGGGCAGGTAAGATACCTGCCGCGCACGGTAAACGACCGTCAGGAAGGATTCCTGACGGCGC
>CALMKK010000178.1 GCA_937867135.1 uncultured candidate division Zixibacteria bacterium | reverse complement strand
GCGTCGTGGTCACCGGGCATGTCGGCACCGGGCAATACGCTTCTGTCATTCGGGGATGCAATGGCCCGATCGGGGCGACCAAAAATGATTTCAACGATTATGCCGTCGGCATTCATCTGGCCGTTCCGCCGCGGCATAATTCTCCGCTGGTGGTCGGTTTCAAATACGGCGAGTGGACCTCCGACTACCGATATCCGATGAATGTCTATGCCGAGTCAGGTACCAGATACATCGTGGGGTCAAAGCCAACTCCCGTCAGGTTTCACTATGTCAATCCCAACATAAGCCTTGAAAATCGTTTGGTCGGTATCGGTTTCGGTTATATCAGCGGAAAGCGGCCCGAGAAACTGACGCCCGATGAGCACGATCTGGTCGCCGACGGCTCTTTTCATATCCGTATCGGTGATCTGCGCCGCGCCTACTTCATCACCAGTTTCAATGAAAACACCCCGCTCGTTTCCGGCGGCGGTTATTTCGATGTCGGCCTCGGCTTTGTCACCCGGCAAAACCTCACCATTTACGTTGGGGTGGGGGGCGGATTGTACGACTCTCCCGGATTTCTTCTTCAGTCCCAGATTCCCCTTGATAAGCATCTTCATCTGAGCGGAGCATTCCGGTACGGAAAAGTCGCCGGGGTCGGCGAAGTCGGCTTTTCCGGGGGATTGATTGGCCGTCTCTAAACATATTTTCCTGACCGGCCCTCCCGGGATAGGAAAAACCACTATTATCAAGCGATTGAGCCGGGCTATGGTTCATCATAATCCGACCGGCTTTTATACCGAAGAAATAAAAGAGAATAATATCCGCCGTGGATTTGCACTTATCGGCCCGGACAGCACCAAAGCAATTTTATCTCATGTCAATATCGTTAGCCCCGCGCGGGTCGGCAAATACGGGGTCGATATCCCGGCCTTTGAAAAATTTCTGGAGCGCCTCAATTTGCCCGCCGCCGATAATCGGACAATTATCATCGATGAAATCGGCAAGATGGAATGCTTTTCGCCGCTTTTTTGTCGGATAATAACCGGCTTGCTGGCATCGGACAAGATTGTTATCGCCACCATTGCCTTGAAGGGAACACCTTTTATTGAAAATCTGAAGAAGTCCTCGGAAATTCCGATTCTCGAAGTCACCCGCGCCAACCGCGATAATATGCCCGAAACTATTCTGTCTCGATTGCAATTATAATCCTCCGCCGGCCACATGTCATATATAGACAAATCCTGTTGCCAAATCGCCTCAATTCCGCAATAATAGGCGGATTGGCAGATTGTTATGAACTTAATTGAAGTAATCGGTATTGCTTTCGGGTTGGCGATGGATGCCTTTGCGGTCGCCATTGCGGTCGGGTCGCGTCTCGAAAAACTGACCTTCCGCCCCTTGTTCCGTCTTTCTTTCCATTTCGGCCTGTTTCAGTTTTTGATGCCGATTATCGGCTGGTTCTGCGGGAGCCGGATTGCGGTCTATATCCGCGATTTCGACCACTGGATCGCTTTTGGTTTGCTTGGTATTATCGGCGGAAAAATGATTTATGAATCGTTTTCAAGAAAAAGTGAACTGAACGCCCTTAGGGACCCCACGCGCAAATGGTCCCTTATTATGCTTTCGCTGGCCACCAGTATCGATGCTCTTGCGGTCGGATTGAGTTTGGCGATGATCGATGTCGAAATTTTTTCGGCCAGTATTATAATCGGGATTGTCGCCGCCGGTATGACCCTGATCGGCCTTTTCTCCGGTCGCAAACTGGGGGAGCTTTTCGGGCGACGGATGGAACTGCTGGGCGGGCTGGTTCTTATCGCCATCGGCGTCAAAATCCTTCTTGAGCATTTGACCGCCTGATACACGACGGTTCTTTTTCCCCTCCTTTTATTCGTAGATCAATTCGGCAACATGGCCATATTACGGCAGGAGCGCCGGGCCCCTGCCGTATTCGCCGCAATTTTATCCTTTGATTTCCGAAGTACAATTCGGGCAACGGGTCGCTTTAATTGCAATGGCCGAATAGCAGAACGGACATTCCTTGGTGGTCGGCACGGCCGGAGCCGGAGCCGGTTCTCTTTTCATTCGGTTCATTTGCTTGATTACCAGAA
>CALMKK010000177.1 GCA_937867135.1 uncultured candidate division Zixibacteria bacterium | reverse complement strand
AGTGGAACTCGAGCACTCTCGGAAGGGGCTGGAAGATATAATTGGCCGCCCTGTCCGCCATTTAAGCTATCCCTTCGGCCGCTATGATGAGCGCACCGAGCGGTTCGCCCTTCAGGCCGGGTATGAATGGGGATTTTCACTTTCCCATTTTTCAAAAAGCCGGCGGGGATTTACCCTTCCAAGATATTCAATTTACTATTTTGATTCCCCCTTTTCTGTAATGCAAAAAATCCAAAGCTGCCCCTTAAATCGTCTGGAAAAAATCAAAGGGGCAATTATTAATGCCTATTCCTACGGAACCGTCCTGCTGGATAAAATCCGTCCGCAAAAGCCCTTCAGAAAGCCCTAATAACTTTGATGCCACGACCGAAAATCCTTGATAATTGATATTTATTAATTTAAATTCAAAATCTTGAATTTCGATAAATAGAACGGATCTAAAATATGCAGGAAGAAAAAGAACAACACTTAAAGTATAACTTTAAAGAAATCGAATCAAAGTGGCACACCATCTGGGAAAAGGAGGAATTGTACAGGGCCCCTGATTTTCCCGGCAAGGATAAATTCTATATTCTGGTGATGTTTGCCTACCCCTCCGGAGATATCCATATGGGGCATTTCCGAAATTATATTATTGGCGATGCCGTCGCCCGTTATCAAATGATGAAGGGCAAGCAGGTGCTAAATCCCTTTGGCTGGGACGCCTTCGGTCTTCCGGCGGAGCGGGCCGCTATTCAGCGCGGACTACACCCGGCTGAGTGGACCTACAAAAATATAGAAATTTCCCGCTCCACCTTGCAGAAAACGGAGGTTTCATTCGATTGGTCCCGTGAAGTCATTTCTTGCAGTCCCGAATATTACAAATGGACCCAGTGGATGTTTGCCCGCCTTTTTGACCACGGATTGGCCTATCAGAAGATCGGCTGGGTGAACTGGTGCCCGGAAGATAAAACGGTTCTGGCCAATGAGCAGGTTGTTAACGGAACCTGTGAACGTTGTCATACCCCAGTGGAAAAACGGGAATTGAAACAGTGGTATTTCCGCATAACCGATTATGCCGAGCGATTGGTTAAGGATTTGGATAAACTCACGCATTGGCCGGAAAATGTCAAGACTATGCAGAGAGAATGGATCGGACGATCGGTCGGTGCCGAAATTGACTTTACAATTAAAGATTCCGGAGAAAAATTGCCGATTTTCACAACCCGCCCGGATACCATTTTCGGCGTTACATTCATGGCCATCGCCCCCGAATCCCCCATAATTGACCGCCTGAAATTGGAGGGGGATTACAAATTGAGAGTTGTTGAGTATCGCCGCCAAGCCCTGAAACGATCTGAAATCGATCGCGCCGCCGCAACCGGGGAGAAGGATGGCGTCTTCACCGGCAAGTATGCCGTTAATCCCTTTAATGGCGAAGAAGTGCAATTATGGGTCGCCGACTATGTTCTGGCGGGCTACGGCACCGGGGCCGTAATGGCGGTCCCCGGCCACGATAGCCGTGATTATCTCTTTGCCAAAAAATATGGTATCCCGATAAAAATTGTCATTCACCCTGACGACAATTCCTCGCCAAATCCTTCTCAAATGGGCGACCCCTTTACTGATTTCGGAGTAATGGTCAACTCCGGGCTATTTGACGGGTTGGTTGGGGAAGAGGCCGTCAGGGAAGTAACCGCTTTCGCCGCTAACAAAGGCTTCGGACGGGAACGGATTAATTATAGGTTGCGCGACTGGCTAATTTCACGACAGCGCTATTGGGGCGCTCCCATACCAATTATTCATTGTCCCCAATGCGGACCGGTTGTCGTCCCGGATAAAGATCTGCCGGTCTTGCTTCCAAAAGTTGAAAATTACCTGCCCAAGGGGCGGTCGCCTCTGGCCGATGTGCCGGAATTTATGAATGTCAAATGCCCCAAATGCAGCGGCGATGCCGAACGTGATCCTGATACTATGGACACTTTTGTTTGTTCATCGTGGTATTATCTTCGCTATCTGGACCCTCATAATGATAATATCCCTTTTGACAGAGAAAAAGCGGCGGCCTGGATGCCGGTGGATCAATATATCGGCGGCATAACCCATGCCACCGGCCACCTGATTTATTTCCGCTTTTTCCAGAAATTTCTTAAAGATATCGGCTGGGTCAAAGACGACGAACCGGCAATGGCATTATTTAATCACGGGATGGTGATGGATGAAAATTGGGATGTCATGTCCAAGTCGAAAGGTAATGTTAGATCGCCCATGGAACCGATGAGACAGCGCGGCATTGATATTACCCGTCTGGCGATGTTTTTTACCGCCCCGTCGGAAAAACCGATTGCCTGGAGCGAAGATTATTTGATCGGCGTGGAGAAATTTATTACGGCCCGATTTTTCCCTCTGGCCGAACTATATCGCGGAACCGACCCTGATTTAAACCATTACTTTAAGTTAAACGATTTGAGCGATTATGAGAAAAAAATCTATACCCGTTTGAATCAGTCCATCCATAAAATCGGCGAAGATTATCAGCGGATGCAGTTTAACACCGCCATTTCGGCGTTGATGGAGCTGGTTCGGGATTTTGATTCGACCAAAATATCTAACGATAAATTCAATGATTATCTGATTCTCAAAATAATTCTTTTAATAGCTCCGATGGCGCCGTTTCTGGCCGAGGAAATGTGGCATATATGCGGTCGCAATAACTCGGTTTTCCGGGGAAATTGGCCGGCCTATGACCCGGAGGCGATTCATTTTGAAGTGGTGAGCATAGCCATTCAGATCAACGGGAAGCTTCGATCCGAAATGTCGGCCGACCGAGATGCTTCGGAGGAAGAAATATTCAGGCGGGCTTCTGATGATCCTCGGGTCGCGAGTTATCTTGCCGGGAAGGCCATTATAAAGAAGATCCTGGTGCCGAACAAATTAATAAATATTGTGGTGAAATAGAATTTTCCAATGAGACATCCGTTTGGGATATCTATTATTAATAATAGTTAACATAATATATCTTTTGGGACACCACAAGCCAAGACACGGAACCATTACTATTTCCAAGGCCCACTCGTCGGGCCCCTAATCTGCTCCCCTAACGCTTTATTTGATTATGGCTCGGGCCTACAGTTTTTGAAAGGCCCAACTGGCCAGGCGCCGCGCCTGGCTGAAACGTGAATTCGGGCCTGGCGCCCCCAGAACGACAACCGTCAGCTGTCGTCCTTTCCGATCTTCAATTATGGTCGTCAGACAATAGGCCGATTCTGATATATATCCGGTCTTCCCTGCCAGAACGCGGTAATTGGAAAACAGAAGCTTATTGGTATTGACAATCTTCCGCCCCCGCTTGCGATTGAGAGGCTTGAAATTAAATTCTTTAAGACTGGTAATACGAGCGATTTCGGGATAGTCAATAGCGGCGTTAACCAGACGGGCACAATCGGCCGCTGTGGAGCGGTTTCGTTCATCGAGACCGGTCGGCTCAAACATAACGGTGCTGTCCATACCGATTTCCTTTGCCTTGCCATTCATTAACGCCGCAAATTCATCGACACTTGAAGCAACGGATCGGGCAATGGCCCGGGCCGCCCGATTATCCGATCTTATGAGAGCCGCACAAAGAAGATCCCTGACACGAACCTGGTCTCCCGCCCGAAGAATCGAGCGCGAGGACCTATAGCAATCCTCTTTGCACACCGCAATAATAGAATCCGGTTTATAATTATCCAGCACCACCATGGCGGTAAGAAGTTTCGATATCGATGCGACCGAAGTCATTTCCTGCGCCTTATAACTATATAGAACCTTATGACTTTTGTTATCTATTACTATTCCGGAACGGAGTCTGAGGCGGATTCCTTTGCAGATATTGGTGTCAGGAAGTTCAAATTCAAAAAAAGTCTTTTTTATTGGAGATGCAATTGATGCGGAAGTTGATTCAGTAAATGTAACCCTGTTGCCGATGATAAAAATGGCAACAGTCACAAGAATCACTAAACCGGCGATTTTTAACATCTTTGCTCGATAGAAACTGGACATCAATATCTCACCCACTTAATTATTTCCGGCAGAGTCGGCCTTTTGCCATACATTAATATGCC
This sequence comes from uncultured candidate division Zixibacteria bacterium, assembly GCA_937867135.1. Lineage (GTDB taxonomy): Bacteria > Zixibacteria > MSB-5A5 > GN15 > PGXB01 > UNRQ01. Next base: position 28,892 of record CALMKK010000177.1, on the reverse strand, counting down.
GATCCGGAAAATTCTTGCCGCCAGCCAGATTACCAAAACGGTGGTGACGGTCGTTAATATTACTCCTATTATCGCCTGTACAATTATCGGATTGCCCAGGGAGAAACTTTCGGGGCTGATTACATTTAGGCGGAGAATCATCATGGTGGGAGTGAAAAACGGGATCAGGGACAGGGTAGTTGAAACGGCCGAATCCGGTTCCTGGATAATATACATGGCCAGGATCATTGGCAATATCAGGGACATTGTAATCGGAAATATGTAATTCTGAGCCTCCTTATCGGTATTGCAGAGTGAGCCGATTAAGGCAAAAAGCGTGGAATACAAAATATATCCGATAATCAGAAATAGCACAAAAAAGACGATGAGTACCGGGTTAAAAATCACACTCGAAATATCGGCGCTCACATTCAGCGCCCCCCGATATGAATATATCCCCAATCCGATTATTATCCAGACCGCCACCTGTGTCAGCGATGCCAGACCCAGCCCGATAATCTTCCCGGCCATCAGCTGAAAGGACGATACCGAAGAAACCATCACTTCAATAACACGGGAATTCTTTTCCTCAATAACCGATCGCATCAATATTTGCCCATAACCGATTACAGTCATGAAAATTATCATCACAAAAATAATTCCGCCCATATACATGGTCATGAAATCACGTTCCTTGCCTCCGGGAGCCTCCTGCCTCAAATCGATTCGACGCGCCAGATAAAGAACCGAATCAATCTGCAGATTGATATTTGATTTCTCGAGACGCTGACCCGACAGTATATCCGAAAGCCTCTTTTCGAAACGACTTCCCGTGGTAATGCTGAATGATTTGGATACCAGCGTGACGGAGTCTGTTAATGCGGCGTTTTTGCCGATTATTAGATAGCTCTTTAAATCCTGGTTCATTATCAGGGAATCGAGTTTCTGGCGGGCGGCCGCCAATTCTTGTGAATCGGCCGGATTTATCTTCATTATTTCGGAGACTTCATATGACGGATTCCCGCTGGGCAATTTGTATATTTTAATTGCTTCCGCAAACTTCTCCCCTACTCTCTGATTATCGAGATCAATTATTGCAATATGTTCGGTCTTCGCCGGCTTTTTAGTTGCCAGCAGGGCGGGCAAAACCGTCAGACCGATCATCAACAGCGGTGTCAGAATTATACCGATTAGGAAAGATTTTTTCTTGACTACCTGGGCATATTCGCGGCTGATTAGAATCCAGAGTTTTTTCATTGGTTCACCTCCCGATTTTCAACGGAGTAGGTGGCGCCGCTGCGGGCCACTTCGATAAAAATATCATAGAGCGACGGCTCCATCAGTTGAAAACGGCGGATATTAACCCGGTCCGCAATTTTTTTAAGAATTTCATGACTATTTGCATTCTTGGCTAATTTCAATTCAATATAATTGGGGAACTCCGTGACACCCTCAATGTCCGTAATCTCTTTGACGAACGAAGTATCCCCGTCCATTTCTATCTGGGCCGAGTTTTTGCCGAATTTGGCTTTAATATCGGACAGACGACCGTCAAGAACCTTCTGGCCATGATTAATGAGGCAAATAAAATCGCAGAGCTTTTCGGCCTGCTCCATTACATGAGTGGAAAAAAGAATGGTTGTGCCCCGGCGCTTTTCATCCAGAATTATATCCTTTATGAGTTCAATATTTAGCGGATCCAGTCCCGAAAAAAGCTCGTCCAGTATTATTAATTCCGGCTGATGTATCAGAGTCGTAATGAATTGAAGTTTCTGCTGCATTCCCTTGGAAAGCTCTTCTACTTTACGGTTCTTATATTCACGTAGCGACATCTTCTCCAGCCAGCCGTCGATTCGACCATGCGCCTCTTGACGGGTGCAACCTTTGATCTCGGCCAGGAAGGTAACGACTTCGATCAAGGTCATTTTTTTATATAAACCGCGTTCTTCGGGAAGATACCCGACCCTATTGCGGAAATTGCCGTCGGGATGATGTCCGTTAACCAGTACCGAACCGGCATCGGGCGCAATAATATCCATAATCATTCGAATCGTAGTGGTCTTGCCGGCCCCGTTTGGCCCCAGTATTCCATAAATGGATCCCTTTGGCACCGACAATGAAAGGTCATCGACAGCGACTTTGGAGTCATAAACCTTCCGAATTTTTTCGAGCCGCAAATATTCCTGCATAAACACCTGTTTAAACCTGTCAATTTATATGGTAACTCTGTCAGGTCAACTAAAAATTACAAATTAAGCATTTCCATCATTCGTCGCGCGTTTTTTACCGCTTGTCCGAGATGGCAATTATTGAAAAATATATACAGCTTCTTGGCCTTTCCTTCCAGCTTTTGAATTTTTTCTTTCCATTCCTGCAACTCTTGATCGGAATAATCATAATCGTAACGAAGTGCCCCGCCCCCCCACCAATGTTCGGCATTTCGACCATGTAGGCGCAGATAAGCCGTCTCTGTAGTGTTGTATAGAATCGGCTTTAATAACCCGGATAATTGCGGCTCATCGACCGACACATAGCCGATTCCTGCCTTCTTAAAAGCCTCAGCCATTTCACGGTTATTCCAGCTGTCATGACGAAATTCAACAAATAGCGGATGCGGTCTGAGCAAATCCTGACAATTTTTAATGTAAGTTAAATTCAAACTTGAAAATTTAAAAGAAAATGGAAATTGCGCCAGCAGACCTTTCAATCGCTTGGATTCAACCATTGGTTTTAGACAATCTTTGAAGTCATTGGTCGCCTGCGTGATATCTTTTCTTTTATGCGTGATAACTTCCGGCGTCTTTACCATAAATTCAAAAGAATCGGGGGCTTTTTTATTAATATTGGCCATTACCGCTGGATGCGGAATGCGATAATAAGTGGAATTGATTTCCACTGTTGAAAAATGTTCTTTGTAAAAATCGAACATTTTTCCTTTCTCTATTTTTTCCGGATAGAAATTCCCTCTCCAGTCTTCGAAACTGTATCCCGATGTCCCGATTTTAATTTCCATATCGATTAGATTTTCTGATTAATTATACGAAAGGTCCGCCATGATGTTACATCTTCCGGGATTCCTTCACCTTCTGAAAGCGAATTTTTCCGCACTTCGAACAAACCCATTTCCGTTGTTTATGGAACGAGCGCTTAAATTCCGTCATTTTTATTTTGCAGCGCTGACAAATCATCTTAAAACATGCAGAAAATCAGTCAGAAGAAAATCTATTCTTCCGATCAACGTTGAAAGTCGGGACATAACCGTATACCCGAAGGTTGCGCCAAAAAATATCATAAGAAAATATGTGCCCGCTTTGGCCATCTTGCCCATGGCGCCTTCATGCCGCCGGCTGAAATAGAAATAGGCGAGGGTTGAAAGAAGTCCCAAAATGATAACCAGAGCGGAGAAATCAAATCCCCCCGAAGCAGTGTATAGTGGTGCCACCGAGGCGGATATCTGTTTCAAAGTCCGAGCATAAAGCATGGCTGGTATCGAAACCCCGGCGCCGGCACCTATCATCAAAGCAATCGGGAGACGTGACAGCCAGGTTAATTTCTGCGAAAAGCGGCTGAACATCATTAGACCCAAAAGTAGTGGGATTATCAAAATCAAATCCCCTTCATTGAAAAGTGGCCGGAAAAGACGATCCACCAGAGTTGTCTGCCAGAAAATAACCAGCGCATACCCGATAGAAAGGCCGATCAAAAGCGATTCGGCCGCTTTATAAACCGGATTATCCCGATAGAGGAATGAATAAATAGCCAGCGTCAAAAGCCCGGCTATAATAATCCCGATATCCACTCTATCCTCTCCCCTTTTGCGATGACTTTGAACGAAAATAGACAATATTTCCAATAATAATCATCACAATAATAAAAATGTGACTGGTCGTCTGTGCCCACATCCCCCGATTTCCCGCGCCGAGATGACCTGAGAGTTTTTCATACTCGGCCGCACCCTTAAGGCCGCCCACTACCGAATAAAGCTGACCGGAGCCCAAATACGGATCATAGGTCGTGATCATGGCGGCGGTCAAACCGGCCATTATTTTTTGATTGTATCGCGCTCCGGCATACTCGATCCATTGTACCGCCCGGTCGCCGTCGGCGATTGAAATTACCATCGCCACCTTATCGTAATTATCAACCCCCTGCATAACGGCCAGCGTATCGGTCTCATTTCCAAAATAATCTTCCGGGAAAACCCGCCTTATGGATTCTCCCATTCCCAATATGGCCGAAATATGCTGCGGTTTGAAACCCAGAAAAACATAATCACGCCCATAAATCTTCCCGTATTGCCGCGCTGTTCTGTTCAGCATTTCATAGCCAATCGCCGTTCCTTCGGCAAAGAGCGACAATCCAATTATCCGTAAATTCTTGCGAAAAAGATGCCGCAGAATGGCCAGGCTTATCGGCTGAATTTCTGGAAGCGATGAAGCTTCGTGGTCGAACGAAATCATCATCACCGACGAGTCGGGCAGATTCTCGATATAATCATAGCTTTTCTGAACTTCCGGAGACGGCCGCGATTCTATTTGAATCGGCAGAATATATGATATGATTGCCACCGCAAAAAGCGCGGCGAATATTATCCAGCGCCTTTTTTCACCGCTCATCGCTCGCCCCGCAAGTATGTCCGTTCAATTCCCAAAATTACGCGCAAAGCCGTGGTCATGGAACCCAGACCGATGCCAATTAGAATGGCCCGGCGCGCCGCCATTGACGGATAATCCTGAATCCAGAAAGTGATTTTGGAGAGCGATGTCGAAAAATGCTCGGTAAGCGGAACTCGGCCCACCAGGACAATTACCGCCGAAACCAGTAGAATAGCCGCCGGAACGGAGCGGGCGCGGAAACCGCGAAAGGAAGCCGACGCGACAAAAAATGCCAATAGCGAAAACACGGTCGCCTGCATCGGCGCCTGCATATATTCAAAAACCCACATAAAAGGCGAACCGATTTTAGTCCCCCCGACAAGAGCCAGAAAAGGCATTGAAACCAGTGCCATCAGTGCAATCGTCTTGAAGGGGGTCTCCTTTTTTCGGCTGATACTTCTAAGGTTGTTTCGTATAAAACCCAAAACCCCGACCAACAACGTAAACGCGAAAATAATCTGCCACCAATCAAGAATATTGTTATAGATTGCTTTCGCCGCCGGATGGCCGGAGAAATACTGGAGAAACATCAGGACTCCGGCGATAAGGCATATCAATAAGGGAATTCTGGTGTGCATTTAATATTTCCACCAGCTCGATAAAGGATCGATTGTCACCCAAATAACCGCCACAATAACAAAAACCGCAATGATAATTTTCATGACATCCTGCGCCTTAACAGATGATAATATGGCCTGATTTTTCGTCAAATAGCCGGAGGCGGCAAATAGTTCTTCGCCGACTAAAGTGTAATCACAAGCCACGATAAAAAAGGCCAGTTGAATGGTCGAATCGGTTCCCGCAATTTGAATCGCTCCGACATTATTGCCGGTCTCCGCCATTATCAACGATTCAGCTTCAAAGGTCCCCAGAAGAAAAATCGAGGCCGGTCGGGAACGGCTGATTAGTCCGTCGACCGCCGCCGCGTAACCGAATTGCGATGAAGAAATGTAGAAAATATCATCACCATGAAACCGCTCAGGATACCCTGCCTTTATACAACCTTCCTTGACCACTTCCTGGGCCACCGCCATAATCACCGGATCGTGGGTAGGATAAATCAATCGGCAATCATATTCTGCGGCTTTTTCCGCGACGGTTGATAATATATTCATCGAGGCAATTGTGGTCGGTCGCTGTATATCACTTCCGTAACCGGGGGTAAAAAGCATGGGCGCCCCCATTTCCGTCGCTCGTCCCACCGCTTCCTCAATCGCTTTCAGTCCGGCGATTTCACGGATTGTGAACTTCTTCCCCCGTCTGGCCATGTCGATTACAATAAGAACCACAAGAATGGATATTATGGATATGATTAGAGTCGGAAAAGTCCCGGTATCGAACCACGGCGGAGCATTTTTGGCCTCCACCGCTCCATTGACTGAGATTGGCCATAATGAAGCGATTGTTATAATGATATATAACTTTATAAAAGTACTCCGCATAACACGATTTAATCCCTTTTTATCCTCCAAATCAATAAAAAAGTTTGCTTGACATTTGCCCTATAGATTTTTTATAGTCGCATCATGAAAACAAATAAATTATATGCAATAATTCTGATTGTTTCCCTTCTGGGGCTATTATCATGTTCTGGCAAAAATAACGGTCCGACCACCATCGAGTGGTGGCAATTCTGGACCGATCCCTCAATCAAGCCGACTCTTGAAAAAATAGTGGCTGATTATGAGGCGCAAAATCCCGACATTAAAATCAAATTAACCGACCTCACCTGGGGCAACGGCCATGAAAAAATTGTCGTGGCTTTTTCCTCAGGCACGGCGCCGGATATTGTCGAACTCGGCTCGGATTGGATTTATGAATTCGCTTCAACCGGCCAATTAATGCCGATGTCTAAAGATCTTGTTAAAGATACATCCGGATATTATGGCTGGCCCCCCGCCATATATAATAATGACATTTATGCCATGCCCTGGATTCTGGGAACCAGAGTCTTATATATTAATCGCACCCTCATGATCAGAGCTATGAAAGATTCCAACTTCGTTCCCATAACTTTCGATCAATTGAAAACCCTTTGCTTCAAAATTGATTCACTCGGGAATGGGGTGCGGGGCTTCGGCTCTAATGCCGCTGAGAAGCATACCCTTTACAAAAAATTCCTGCCGTTTTTCTGGTCCTTTGGCGGCAGAATTATCAGCCGCAACGGCAATTTCGCCGTCATCTCAAGTCAAAAAGGGTACGATGCCCTCAAGTATTACAAAAATCTGAGCGATAGTTGTTCTCTGGTAGATACCCAGCGACGGATCGAAGATGCTTTCCTGGCTGGGAAGGTCGGCGTGATTATTTCCGGCGACTGGCTCTTGAAACGAATTAGAAATGAAAAAATTAATATTGATTTCATGACCGCTCTTATTCCCGGTCCTGTCTACCCCGGAAAATCATTCGTCGGCGGAGAATATTTATCGGTCAGCGCCAAATCGCCGCATCGGGCCGAGGCTCTTAAATTCATCCGATATATAACCGACAGAGAAAATCAACTGGCCTTTTGTAAAGCCAATTATTCGGCGAATCCGTCAAATAAAGAAACTGCCAACGATAAGTTCTTTAACGATGACCCGGCCCTGCAGATTTTTATTAAGGAAATCAATCTCTCCCCTTTCCCTGCTCCTGATCCGCAATGGGTATATATTGAAGATATCATTGAGACGATGTTGGAGGAAGTTCTATTTAAGGGGATGCCGGTGGCCGACGGTTTATATGCGGCTCGCGGCAAAATCCAGAAATTGATAGATAATAAATGAATTCACGCCGGGCTGTCGGATCCCTGTTCGCCTCACCCTGGATTTTGACCTTTTTAATTTTCTGGCTGTTTCCCTTACTATACTCACTATATCTGGGATTTACTGATTATCGCCTCCTGCGACCCTCCTTTCACTGGGTCGGTTTTCAAAATTTCGCGGCGCTCTTCTCGGATAGCGCCTTCACGGAAGCTTTAAAGAATACCTTTTATTTTGTACTGGGAACCATTCCAGTAACCACCATAGTGGCTCTGTTAGTGGCTCTTTTGGTCGAAAAGCAATTTGCGGGACGAACCATATTTCGTTCCGGCTATTTTATGCCATCGATTACCTCCATGGTGGTTATAGCCCTTATTTTTACCAATCTCTATTCACGAGGCGGGTATATACATATTTTGGCCCAAATACTGGGTCTGGGCCCCCCGGAGAATGGCTTTCTATTGTCCAATAAAACCGCTCTTATGGCCATAATGGCGATGGATATCTGGATGTCGGTCGGATATTATATGCTTCTCTTCCTGGCCGGCCTGAAATCGATTCCTGAAGAATTATATGAAGCCGCCGTCGTGGCCGGGGCAGGCCGAACCAGGCAGTTTTTCTCAATTACTTTGCCTTTGCTCAAACCGGTGGCGCTGTTTATCGTGGTCATTAACACCATTAAATCCTTTCAGATATTCACGGAAATATTCGTCATGACCGGCGGCAAAAGTGGCACCTCTACGGCTGTCTATTTTATTTATGAAACCGGCCTCAGCCGTTTCGAGTTCGGTTATGCTTCGGCGGCCGCCTATATCTTGTTTCTGATAATCGCCGTGTTTTCTCTGGCCCAATTTGGCCTTTTTCAACAAAGGTCGCTGCAATGAAAATTATAAAGTATCTCATTCTTTCATCAATTCTCATTGTGATGATATTCCCCCTACTTTGGATGTTTCGTGTTTCCTTTTCACCGGGCGATTTGGGTATGGACCTGATAAGTCTCTTCTCGACCGGATTTACCCTCAAATCATATCTGGACATTTTTGGTTCGGGGCAGATGGCCGTCTATCTGCTGAATTCCATTCTGGTCGGGATAGTTGTTACTCTGGGCAACATCCTGTTTTGCTTCATGGTGGGATATGCATTCTCGCGGTATCGTTTTATCGGGCAGAAATTCTGGTTCTATTCGGTTATATTTGTCCTGATGATCCCGGCTCATATCATAATAATACCCCTTTATTTGATTGTCTATAAGGCCGGAATTTATGATACCTATTGGGCCCTGATTCTCCCCTTTTTGGTGAATCCCATTGGCATATTTCTGGTTAAGCAGTATATCGATGGCTTGCCGTCGTCAATGGAGGAAGCCGCCCGCATCGACGGAGCCGGCGAATTAACTATTATTGCCCGGGTGGTAATGCCTCTCTGCAAGCCGGCCCTGGCGGTCCTGGCTATTCAATCCTTCATGACCAACTGGAATTCCTTTATTTTCCCATTTATTTTGACATCGTCAGAATCGGTTCGAACACTTCCGGTCGGGCTGGCCCTTTATCAGGGGCATCAGGCGATTGATTGGCCCCACTTGATGGCTGGCTCGACACTAGCGGTTGTCCCAATTTTAATCGTTTTTCTATTCTTCCAGCGGCAGATTGTATCCGGCGTAACTGCCGGAGCCATAAAGCAATAGCCGGCTGGAACCATTTTTTTGCTTGACAGTATAAGGGCAAAAGCCTTACTTTTAGGTATAAAAAAGTCTTTAACGTCTTATATACCGGAGGAGAAATGGGAAATAAAGTCCTTTTTGCGGCTATGGTTGCCTTATTGGTGCTTATTGCAGGTTGCGCAAGCAAGGGATACGTCGATAAGCAGATAGCCGATATGCAATCCAAAGTGCAGGCCGATGTTAGCTCGGCCAAGGCGCAATCGGACGCCAATGCCGAGGAGATTAAGAGGATTCAGGCAACTACCGATGAGCTTTCCAAAAAGACCGATATGGCTCTCAATCAGGCCAAAGGCTTTGAAAATTATCAGGTCATTTGGGAAGGAACCGTCAATTATGCTTTTGACAGCTATGAATTGAATCAGGTTTCCACGGATAACTTGGAAGCGCTGGGACAGAAGATGATTGATGTGAAGCAGTCTATTCTGGAAATCGCGGGTTTTACCGATCGAACCGGCTCGGACAGTTATAATTTTGAATTGGGGATAAAAAGGGCTGAAGCTGTCAAGACTCATATGACAGACAAATTTGGCATTCCTCTTTATCGCATGTATACTGTCAGTTATGGTAAGGCCAAACCGGTGGCGATGCCGGATGAAGCCAACGCCAATGCCAAAAATCGCCGGGTCGTTCTAAAACTCTGGGGTCCGCTTCAATAGTAAAATAAACAGACAATTTCTTGGGCGGGAAAGATTCTTTCCCGCCTCTTTTTCAACGTGTCTTTATTTAAATAAGAAATCTATTCCGGCGGTTTCAAAGCGGGGGCGAACTCTTATTGTATCGGGATATACAGCAGACGGTTCCGCCAATTCAAACGGTGTCAAAAAACCGATATCTTGCTTTTGATTGCCATTGCGATCGATAAATCCCGATAGAAGATACTTCCCTCCCGGAAGGGATAACCGGAACTCTTTCCCGCCCATTTTTTCTTGAAAAAACTGTTTATTGGACAGAGAATTGAACTTCAGATAAACTTGGGCCAATGAATCTTCCCCTGAAAATACCGTCATCGTGCCCGAAATGGCCCCCAAGGAATCCTTGCTGTAGGTTTTAAATGAATATGATTTGACCGAATCCCCCGAAATATTTCCGGCCATATCGCGAATTAGAGGCTGATGTATATCAAGACGGTAATTCCCACCCCATCGAGGCGGGATGCTTAAATCGAGACGAAAATCATCCTTCCAGTTTTGAGAAGCGGGAACGATGGAACTATCGCTGTTGCGAATGATTGCCATTGTGTCGGACGCATATATTTTATCAATCGGCTCCGAAAATAGTATTTCAATCGTCGAGTCGCTGGGGAAATTTGTTTGGCCGCTTTGCGATACTGCTACAACCGTAGGTCGATTCTGATCAACCCCGAATTTAACCTGCATCAGACTTCCTTCAATTAGACCAATCGTGTCGGGAGTGCTAAAGAGACCTTTTTCCAACGCCAGGCGCCACGAACCTTCTTCGATCTTGGGAAAAAATAGGCTATAAGTCGTCAGGGTATCCTCAGGATTTTCAAATAGGGATGAGGGATAAAGCTTGCCCCGCCCGCTATCTTCCGCAATCATGAATATTTTATCCAAATTGCCTGCCAATAATTTCCCAGGGAATTTGCGGGAAAAACGGACTTTCACCAGACGATCCAGTGTTACTGATGTCGATAAAATCGCCGCCGACGTCGTATCGGTACGGCGCATATAAAAATCAATGCCGGGCGATTCTCCTCCGGCCTTAATATTCGTAAGGCGGCTGGGAATGCCGTAATCCTCATCGGGATAATCAAACCTCTTATTATTATTTATATCCTTAAAGGCCAGCGCCACAAATTTCCCGTACGGGAGATAATCCAGAATATATTTCCCGTCTCCGCCGGATTGGGTCAAAAATTTCGGAATAACCGAGTCGAAGGTTTTATATGAATAGGCGGAAACGGTGTCATATAGACCGATTGACATTCCCGAAGCGGGGTTTGGGCCCTGAAAAATTTTGCCTGTAATCTTGCCTTGATTGATACTGTCGCCGGTTGAAAATGCAAATTGAAAAGACTGGGCCATTTTATTGCCGCGGAAATCGGCCACCGAGGAACCGATATTGACAATGTATGTTGTTTTTTCCGCAAAAGAATCCGGCATTGTAATATTAAGTATTTTACCGCGCCACTTGAATTTCAATTTTTTTTCCGTAAGTGGAGTGATGAAGCAATTGGCTTCGGCGGTACGATGATCAACCGTTTCGGAGAAGGCTATCGCCACCGTATTGGAACGAGGAATTTTTACCGCTCCCGTGACGGGGACGGTACTTAACACCGATGGTCCCGTTTTGTCTTCCGGACCGCCCGGCGGCGGCTCAATCTTCGCGCATTGCGAAAACAACAATGCCGAAAATATTATTAATAAAATAGCCGGGAAACGCCGAAACCGGATCACTTTTGCAGTTTCTCCTTGACCGCCTGATTGTCGGGGGCGATTTTTATGGCCCTCTCCCAGTAAAAACGGGCATTGGTCGAATCTCCCAGGGCCTTATAAGCATCACCGACATGCTCCAGCACCGTCGGGTCATTTTCAATGAGTTGGTTGGCCCTGAGTAATTCCTCCAGGGCCCTCTTGTAATCGCCCTTTTTATAAAGGATCCAACCATAACTGTCGATATAAGCTCCGTTATCCGGTTGTACCTTCAAAGCCTTTTTAATCAATTCTTCGGCGTAATCCAGACGTTCTCCATTGACGGCCAACATATATGCAAGGTAATTTAAGGATGGCGCATGATCTGGCTTTAATTTTAAAATTTGCTCATAGATTTCGGCCGCCCTTTTCTGATCGTGATTATTATCAAGGGCGGAACCGAGAATAAACATGACTCGCACGGAATCCTCGAGATTATGCATATGGTCCAGAGCTTTTTCATAGGTGGCGATTTCAAGGTTATTGGAATCCATTTCGTGATAAACCAGCCCCAGATTAAGCCAACCGTCGGAAACCGAATCGGCCATATCGATAACTCGTCGGAACGAAACCGCCGCCTCCTTAAATTTCTTTTCCAAAAATAATACCCGACCCAGATAGAACCGGTTGATGACATTATCGTCCCCCTGGTCGAGGAGCGTCGTGAAAATGGAATCGGCCTGCTCCAGACTGTCGGCGCTGAAATAAATTATGCCGAGCCTACGCACGATATTCCTATCCTGCGGCGCCAGCGGAATAATTGTTCGCGCCGTTTTGATGGCCTTGTCAAGTTCGTTTAAATCCTCGTAATATCCCAGCAACCTGGTCTGAATGAGAGCATTTTGCGGCGATAACTCGGCCGCTTGCTCCAGATATTCCAAGGCCTTGGCGCTGTCTCCCTTCTCCTCAAGTATCACTGATATTCCAAGATATGAACGAACATTATCGGCTCCAGCATTGAGGGCGACAGACTGCTGATAATTGCTCAGGGCTTCATCGTTTTTCCCCAACCGCATCTGTAAATTGGCGACTTCCTGAAAGACGCGATAACTAGGGGAAAGACGCGCCATATTTTCATAGGCCCAAAGGGCCGAATCAAGATTGTTCTTTTGCTGATAGTAGGCCGCAATATAATGATAGGCCCCGACATTGTTGGTGTCGAGCCTGACCGCCGCTAAATATGCCGTCAGAGCCGAATCATCAATACCCAAGGCCCGATAGCTATCGGCCATTAAGAGCCACCCCTCGGTTTCGCGTGGAAATATTTTTTCCAATTCAATTACGGCCTGACGGTAATCATTCATTCGGAAAAAAGTCTCGGCATATGCAAAGCGCAATTCCCTTGAGCCGGGGTAGGTTTTCAGGGCCTCGGCATAATAATGATTGGCCGATTGAATATCACCCAGAAGTTCCAGTATATCTCCGTTTACAAAATTGCCATATGCCTGTTTGTCCACGGAATCACGGGTCGGCAGGGGCGGGAGTTCATTGGCCCGTTCCGCAATGCCGGGAACCCCTTTCCGTCCTCCGCAACCCATAAGTAGGAAAAACAAAATCATGACCAAAAGAAAAATTACAGCTTTAGACTTCATACTTAGCTTATAGTGATTAAAATCGCCCTTGAGTTCCCTGATTATTGATATTTCAGACGCAAAAATCGCCTTTTACCCACTTTAAGCATCAAATTGTCGCTTAATGCAATTTTGGCATTCTCATCATCTATTTTCTTCCCATCTATTGAGACACCGCCCCCCCGAATAAGCCGGCGAGCCTCACTGCCGCTGGCGGCCAATCCGGAATCCGTCATTAGTTTTATTATCCAAACTTCCCCGCCATAATCCCGACAATCGAATTCCGAAATCTCTTCAGGTAACTCCTTCTTGGAAAAAACTCGTTCAAACTCTTCGCGGGCCTTGATAGCCTCTGCCGGAGAATGATACATTCGTACCAGGGTTTCGGCCAGTCTCTTCTTAAGAATCATCGGATTTGTCTTTTTGTCCCCCAGTTGCTCTTTGATCTTTGATAATTCCTCCATTGAGACATCAGTGGCCAATTCAAAATAGGAATATATCAAATTGTCGGGAATGGACATCACTTTGCCGAAAATCTCTCCCGGCGGTTCATCGATTCCGATATAATTCCCTGTTGATTTGGACATTCGATTTTGCCCGTCGAGCCCGACCAACACCGGCAGCGTCAATACCACTTGCGGCGAAATCCCATAATCAATTTGTATTTCGCGTCCGGTCAATAGATTGAATTTCTGTTCGGTCGCCCCAATTTCCACATCGGCCTTAATGGCCACCGAATCATAGGCCTGCATTAAGGGATAATATAGTTCATGTATTGATATCGGATTGCCCGCTTTATATCGCTTATCAAAATCATCTCTTTCCAGCATGCGGGCGACCGTGAATTTAGACGCCAATTCCAAAATATCTTTAAAAGACATTTGGGAAAACCAATCGCCATTGTGATGAATCTCGGTTTTTGATTCATCGAGTATTTTAAAAAATTGTTGCTGATAGGTTTTAGCATTTTCCATGATCTTCTCATGGGAAAGTTGCGGTCGAGTCGCCGATCGCCCCGATGGATCCCCCACCAGGGCCGTATAATCTCCCACGATAAGAACAATTTGGTGGCCCAATTCCTGAAATTGCCTTAATTTCCGAATTCCAACGGTATGTCCGATATGGATATCGGGGGCAGTAGGATCAAAACCTTGTTTTACTCTCAGCGGTTTGTCTTCGTCTATTGATTTTTTCAGGCGCTCCTTAAATTCCTGCTCCGGCAGCATTTCTACTGCGCCACGCGATATTAACTCATATTGATACTCAAATTCATGTTTCATAATTTAGTTTCCCAATTTCAAAAAATCCGCTTAAGACATTTTCTATCAGTCTGTTGCGACAATAAACAATTACTTCATAAAAAACAAGAAGTAATATTTTTTGACCTATAAGGCTCGTCTGAATAGTATAATAATCATTATATATATCGGATGAAAATGGCGCTTTTTTCTTGACTTATCAGGCAAAAATGAATGTTTTAATAGTCTTATGAAAAATGTTTTTAATGTTGACGCGGTTGACGGTCGCAGAATTCTGCGATCAATTATTATCCTGGCCGCTCTTTTATTGATCCTCGCCTCAATTATAAGCTACTGGCTCTATTTGGTCTATAAAGAAGATCTCCCCTCTTTCGAAAGCCTCCACAATATCGAGCCTTCTCTTAAGACTAAGATTTACGCCGCCGACGGCACCCTTCTTCAAGAATTTTATAACGAAAACCGGGCTTTGGTGCCGTATAATAAAATTCCCCGACAAATGATAGATATGCTTCTGGCAGTTGAGGACCGCGAATTCTTTGACCATTGGGGCATAAATATCCCGCGCACCATTAAGGCCTTTATGATTGATGTTGTTCGATGGCGGCGCGCTCAGGGCGCTTCCACGATTACCCAGCAATTGGCCCGCATGCTTTTTCTCCATCGTCAGAAGACCGTGGAACGCAAAATTAAGGAGGCCCTTACCGCCATTAAGCTGGAGCGAACCTATTCCAAGGATGAAATCCTCCAGATGTATCTGAACCAATATTATTTCGGACGCGGCGCCTATGGGATCTCCGCGGCGGCCAGGGCCTATTTCAATAAATCGGTCGATGAACTGACCGTTAATGACTGCGCGCTCCTGGTTGGGCTATTGAAGGCCCCAAGCCGCTATTCCGACTCCCCGGAGCAATCCCTCAAAATACGCAATTCCTCTCTTTATTCTTATTACGATTGGGGAAAAATGAGCCGGCGCCAATATGATTCCCTGCGCGTCCTTCCTCTCGACTTGACTTCACCCAAAAGTGAATCGGGGCGGGCGCCTTATTTCACCGAAATGGTGCGCCAGTATCTTCTAGACAAGTTTGGTGAAGACGTGCTTTACACCGGCGGATTAAAAGTCATTACGACCTTAGACTGGGATTTACAGCAGACGGCCGAGGCGGAAATGAAACAGAAACTTGATGGGATGCAGGCTTATTACGAACGAATCTACAGTATTAATAATCCTAATTATACACTTCTAATTTCTGATCCGAATCGTCCGGGAGCGGGACGTCGTGTTTATAAGGAAATACAAGGCGCGTCCGTAACCGTTGAAAATGATAACGGCAATATACTATCTCTGATTGGAGGAAAGTCATTCGCGGAAAGCAAATTCAACCGCGCCGTGCAAGCATTGCGCCAGCCCGGTTCATCATTTAAACCATTCGTTTATACGGCTGCTATGGACAACGGATATCATCCCAGCGATATTTTTTACGATGACCCGATTGTCTTGACCATACCAGGCTCCAAAGAGTGGCGCCCTCAGAATTTCGACGACGAATTCATGGGAGAAATGACCCTTCGCGACGGCCTGCGTCTATCGCGCAACCTGATCGCCATAAAATTGCTTCTTAAGATAAATCCCGATCAGGTAATATTTTATGCCAATAAAATGGGTATAACTACGCCCCTGCAACCGGTGGCGTCACTGGCAATCGGCACCAGCGAAGTTAGATTGATAGATATAACTTCGGCCTATACGGTCTTCCCTAACGGCGGGATCAAAGTCCCCTATCGTTATATACTGAAAATAATCGACCGTTACGGGAATGTCTTGGAAGATAATACGAATATCCATAAGGAAGAAGTCCTTTCAGCCCAGACCGCCTATATTATGGTTAATATGCTTCAATCCGTCGTCGATAATGGCACTGGCCGAGGCGCCCGTTCCCTTGGCTTCATGCGTCCCGCCGGCGGCAAAACCGGAACTTCCGATAATTTCACGGATAATTGGTTTATCGGATTTACACCCCAGATCACGACCGGTGTATGGGTTGGATTCGACGATAAAACATCAATCGGCAAAAATCAAACCGGTAGCGCCAATTCCTTGCCAATTTGGACCGCCATTATGATGAAAGCTCACTCCACCCTGCCGACCCTTGATTTCAATGTCCCGGATGGAATAGTTTTTGCCGATATTTGTCTTAACTCCGGCAAGCTGGCCACTGACCGCTGTATTGATGTTCGCCGGGAGGTCTTCAAAGCCGATGATGTTCCCACCGAAACTTGTCCTGTTCACCCCTCAAAAAGGCTTTATGTCGGCCCCTCCAATATAGACCGATTCAACATTCCGGAGGACAGCTCCGACGTTTATCATTTCTGAGCCATAATTTGCCCAAGGGCAAGTTTCTTCCATATAAAATACGCCCGTCCATTTCTGCCCCATTATGGATTATGATTAAATCCGACCTGACTCAGATATGACTTGACAGCCGATGAGCAAAATTTATATTTACGATTCAATGCCGGAGTGGTGAAACTGGTAGACGCAGAGGACTCAAAATCCTCCGATGGCAACATCATGTCGGTTCGATTCCGACCTCCGGCAAAATTTAGTGCCGATGCAATTTCGGGTCTCTTCCCTAACTGGAAAAGGGACGGCCTTCCGGCCATCCCTCTTTGCCTTAAGAAGAACTGAGCTCATGGGCAATTGGGGGCCGGGCCATGTTTATAAAGATAGCTGATCAAATATGACACATCCAGAATATTTATAGTGCCGGAATGATTGACATCAGCGGCATTTAGCGGATTCGGCGCCGGGCCATGCTTATATAGATAAGTAATTATGTAACTAACATCCAAAATATTAATCGTAAGGGAACCATTCACATCGCCGCAGATTAAGTTAAATTTGCTCCATAATACGGAGAGATTTGACGATGCAAAATTGGCGGTCACTATATCCAACGATCCATTGTCGTCAAGATCAACCGCAATGATGGAATTTGGCTGAAAACCAACCGAATGTTTTATTGGGCCCCCAAAGACCGCCGATCCGTTATTTAAAAGAATGGCCACTTCATGATTTTGTGAATTGGAAGTAAGCAAATCCAGCGTTCCATTACCATTCATATCGCCAGTATAAATGGAAGTCGGCTGCATTCCAACACCGATAGCATTTGAAAGTGTAAGATGTCCATCGCCATCGTTAGTCAAGATCGAGACATTATTCGCATTATTATTAGCGACCGCAATATCAATATCGCCATCGCTATCATAATCTCCTGTAGTAATAGATAGCGCCCCATCTCCGGCTGAATAGGATACTGATGAATCATATTCGCCCATTCTGGAATTAAAGAAGACTGTAATATTGTCCGAATTGTAGCTGGCAACAACCAAATCCAGATCATGATCGCCATCAATATCTGCGGCGGCAATTGATTGCGGGCCCGAACCGGCATAGTAATCGCGCCCAATGGCAAAATTACCCTGACCATTATTAAAATACGTCCTTATGTTATCTGATCCATAATTGGCCGTCACCAAATCATTATCGCCATCTCCATCAACATCGGCTGCCGCTATTCCGCATGGCTGTGATGGCGTTTGGTAGGAAACTCCGACCGCAAAAGTACCATCGCCATTATTTGCAAAAACAGTAATGACGTCGGAATATTTGCTGGTGATAGCCAGATCAATCTGGCCATCGTTATTATAATCAGCCGCAACCAGCGCATCCGGATAATTTCCCGTGGAGTATGAGTTGCCCTCCGTAAAGGTGCTATCGCCGTTATTATAATATATTGATACATTGTTCAGACTGAAATTGGTGGCAGCCAAATCAATATTACCGTCAGCATTGAAATCTCCGGAGCAGACAGCGATAGGAGATTTTCCTAAAATTACTGAGTCAGCCGTTAAGCCGTTGGCAGGGGTATTCACTTTAACGGTAAAGGTCCAAACAAAACTGCTGTCAAGAGACAAACTCTCTACGGTCTTAATGCTCGTAGTTATTGTCGCCGTGATTGACTGGCCCACTTCATATTGTTTTGCCGGCTGGAAAGATGCAATGCGAGTAAGGGTATCATATTTAATTGTACCAAGACATTTCCCGTTTAGTCTGCTATGTACCACAAACGTCGAGTCATTAATAGTCGTGGAATCCATGGGGGCACTAAATTGTACTTTTATACTGGATGAATCCTGAACATTCAGAGAATCACTTCTTGGCGTAACGGATCGAATGGTCGGATGTATCAAGTTTAGAAATATTGCGATATTATTCGCCGTCGCGGCACCACTTGCGACATCCATATCACCATCTTTATCAAAATCCGCCGCAACTAGAGTGCGCGTACCACCTCCCGAATAGTATGCGACAGGCGACGAAAGAATTCCGTCGCCACTATTTTTGTAAATTGCAAAGCCATTTGCCTGAGCCCGGGCTACTAGCAGATCAAGATCCCCGTCTCCATCTACATCGGCGGCGGAAATAGCCTGGGGTAGAGAATCAATTTCATATTGAGAAAAGGTGGGGTAATTGCCGGAGCCATCATTGAGGTGAACCGTTAAGGTCTGAGGTGTACCAGAATTTGCCATAACAATGTCCATTTCGCCATCCTGATTTAGGTCGGCGGAATGGATGGCTACAGGGGCATCTCCGGCGGGATATGAAGTTGCTGCGCTCATTATCCCGTTGCCACTATTAATCAGGACGGAAAAATTATCGCTCCCGGTGTTGGCGGTCATAAGGTCCAGATCGCCATCATTGTCGATGTCGCTGGCACACATTGCATTTGGACCAAAGCCAACATTATAGTTGACCGCATCTATGAGGCTATCACCGCCCGCATTGAGAAGAATGGAAACTGTACTGAATTGATAATTGCTGACGGCCAGATCCAAGATGCCATCACCATTTAGGTCGCAGGCAACCATACCATGAGGCTGGCTGCCGCATGATTTAGTGATAGGCGCTGCAAAGGTGCTATCCCCATTGTTAAATAGAATAGAAATATTGTCATCGCCGCTGTTGGCCGTGATTATATCTGCCTTACCATCCTCATTTACATCGGCCACCCATAACGAATAGGGGGACTTGCCAACTGCCAGAACTGGACCGGGTGCGAAATGTCCGCCTCCGTCACCGAAATAAATTGCGATATTACTTGAATCTCTACAGGCGGCTATAAGATCGGCAGTCCCATCACCGTCAATATCCCCGGAAAAAATGGAATAGGGGTTCCCTTGACATTCGTAGGTGGAATCGACAATTATTATGTTACCCAGAGGGATAGCTTTAACACAAAAATTCCAAATATGACTACTATCAAGCGGATAACCTCTTGCAGATTTAATGCCCCTGACAATTTCCGCGGTGATTTGCTCCCCCGCCAAAAAATCTTCGGATGGATCAAAAGTAATTATTTTGGCATAATTATCATATAATATTGTACCTGCGAACGCTCCGGAAGATTGACCCCAAACCCGAATATTATTCGAATTTATGGACGAAGAATCCATGGATTCCGTAAAGACAATACTCAGATTGTCGGCGGGACTGACATTTATGGCATTGGCCTCAGGTGCGATTGCCGCAATATGGGGGAAAATCCGATTGAATAAAACCGTAACGTTATCCGAATTCTCATTGTCAATCGCTATATCGAGATTACTATCTCCATCAAAATCTGCCGAGTAGACGGAGTTAGGTTTGCTTCCGCCGGCATAACTTGAAAAAGGCAAAAATGTACCATCGCCGACGTTTTTTAATACGGTGACACTATCGGTCCCATTTACGGCAATTGCCAAATCCGGATTCCCGTCGCCGTCAAGGTCTGAAGGGAAAATAGAAAATGGCTTGGAGCCCGTTTTATAAGTTATTTGTGAATTAAATCTACCGTCGCCATCATTTAATAGTACGGAAATGTTATTAGAATCACTGTTGGCGGTCATAAGATCAAAATAGCCATCCCTGTTTAAATCCGCTGATGCAATGGCCACCGGATGATTTTTTACGGGGAAAACCGCTTGCGGCGAAAAAGTGCCATCCCCTCGATTCAATAGTACCGAGATATTATCCGAAAAATAATTCGCCGTAGCCAAATCAACGAAACCATCACCGTTCAGATCCTGGGCCAAAATTCCTTTAGGAGCCGTACCACAGCCATAAGTGGAGTCAAGGCCAAAATTGAATGGTGTTTCGTAACCTCTATGAATGGTGATATTGCTGGAATTAAAATTCGCCACGGCCAGGTCAGACCGTCCGTCGCCATTAAAATCGGCCGCGCATATTGATGAGGGCTGATCCCCCCCGGTATTAAAGCTGTATATTAAGGAAAAATTCCCGTTGCTGTTGCGCATAATGGTGAATCTATTTTCTCCGGAATTAGCCACGGCCAAATCAATATAGCCGTCGCGATTGAAATCTGCGGCGATTATACCGCTGGGACCGTCGCCTGAAACAATCGGGTCATATGGAAGGGAAAAGGAACCGTGGCCATCATTGGATAAAATAGTCATATCATCTGAATTAAAGTTGGCTGTGGCTATGTCTATATCTCCGTCGCGATCAAAGTCCCCTGCGGCCATTGAACGCGGAGAATCTCCTACATGAATACTCGGGCCGCCGATAAAATTGTCGCCGCTATCGCTGGCCGCAACCGCAAATGACCAACAAAACGGCCAAGTTAAGGAAAAACCTGACATCGATTGAATGCTGGGGGTCAATATTAATGTCACCACTTCACCGGGAATGAAATCGGAAGTCGGATTTAAGGTAAGGGTTTTGGATCCACTTGCATAATTGGACGCAAAGCCGCATGAGCCGCTAAGGCTGCCATTAATTGTGATACTGTAAATAGTAAAAGAGCTTCCATCCATGGCGCTGTCAAAAACCACGTTGATATCGGATGATTTAATTACATCCATTTCACCCCCACCCGGTGCTATGCTTATTACCTTGGGAGGCGTCCCATTTGTTAGGATTGATATACTTCCGGAAAGGGTGTTTGCCGTAACCAAATCAAGATCATTGTCGCTATCGATATCGGCGGAAATTATGGAGAAGGGGTTCCAGGGAGAACCCCCAATAGTATATTGGAGTTGCCTGCCAAAATTGCCGGCACCCCGATTCATAATAATAGAAACACTGTCACCGGTTTGATCCGATATAGCCAAATCAAGGGTTCCATTGCCGTCAAGATCCCCCACGCATATACCGCTCGGCCAGTGACCGACTTGATGTTCGGTTTTAGTCGAAAATATGCCGTAGGAATTGTTTATTAGAATAGAAGTTGACTGAGAATAATAATTCGCGCACGCCAAATCCATATCCCCGTCTCCATCCAGATCGGCAGAGACAACTGACTGCGGGAGATCACCCACTGTATAATCCGTGTGCGTGGGAAATGTCCCGACTCCACTATTAAATAGCACCGAAATTGATCCGGGCGAAACGGCGTTAGAGGTGGCCAAATCAATGAAATGATCATTGTTAAAATCGGCGGCACAGATAGAGGCAGGATAATCGGCATTTATGTAATCGGCTCGATCAAAAGTGCCATCGTGCCGGTTCGATAGGACTGTAATAGTTCCTGGTTGATTTGAATTGGCGGTTATAATATCAAGATAGCCATCCCCATTAACATCATTTGCAATTAAGCATCGAGGTGAGTCACCGACAGTATGATCCTGCTTTGTAGCGAATAAACCACCGGAGTTATATAAAATAGCAATAGAACCGGGCGACGTATAGTTGGCTATAACAATATCAGGAAAACCATTGCGATCAATGTCGGCGACAATCACCGAATACGGGCTGGAGCCAACTGAATAATCTATGTGAGAGGCAAACCTCCCATTGCCACTATTGATCAGAATTGAAATATTATCGGCGTTTTGATTGGCGATTATCAAATCAAGATCATTATCACCGTCAAGATCGGAAGCATAAATCGATCGAGCGCCCGCGTTAGTCGAATAACTGGTGTCAAATTTAAAAGCGCCACCCGGATTGGAAGCAGATGTCGTAAACGCCCAGTAGTAACTATTTGTCATCGCCGCTCCGCCGGACGCTTTAACTCCCTTGGTAACTGCTATAGATATCACTTCGCCTGGCGCGAAATCCCGCACCGGATTTATTGACACGGTCCTGGATGGGTTATCATAACTAATAACACCCTCATGCAGGCCGGTAAAACTTCCATTTATGACAAAATTGGAGGAAGTTAAAGTGGTTTGATCCAGGCCGGTACTAAAAGTGATGATAATATTTGCCGAGTGTAAGATCCCCAGGGCATTTGCCGCAGGATCGGTCGAGACAATTGATGGAACCTGAGCCCTTAAAGCAGATCCGGGCATCAGGCAAACCATCAGTGCAACGCATATTATCCATATTTGATTCTTCAGCAATTTATACATTATAGCCTCGCCGGCAATCGTGGATTTGACAGGCCAATTGAGAGAAAAGAATAAAATACATCTCAACTATTGGCCATTCATCCCGCAATTTAATCAATGCCTATTATTTCCAAGGTCATCCAAGCGCTATTAAAAACATGGCGCTGGTCCGCCTTTATATAAAAAATTCAATAAATAAGTCACATCTAGAATATTAATTATGCCGTCAGGATCGCAATTGGCATTGGCCGCTTCCCTGCTGGGGATTGGTTCCGGCCCATGTCTATAAATAAAATTGATCATATAAGAGATATCCAAAATATTAAGGGTGAGGCTGCGGTTGGCGTCACCATGCATAAAATGCCCTTTATATTCCACCATATAATTATTGGTATAGGACGACCCCGGATCCGGGACCAAGATAGGCGACGGAGATTTTATTTCGCCGAGCCCGTCAAAGGTTATGCCGATTGTGAAGGTGGCGCCGAGTGTCGGAGTGCCTGCCGGGAAAACGGTATATAGATAATTCCCGGGTTTGGGATAATTAATATAAATGGATACATTGTTGCCAACTTCATTATAGGTTGCGGGAGAGATTTCTTGTATCAAAGTTCCAATAGCATCCTTTCCAAAACGTAATCCGTCCGGATCGGTAAGCAGAAGATAAATGGGCGATGCCATCGGTTTCTCTTGCATGAGGGAGTATATATTGAAATTCAACGGTCCTCGGTATGCATATCTAAGGGCCAAAAAGTCATAACTGGTCGCACCCGGATCACAGAAGCCCGCAACCAAAACATTCTCATTGTTATCCACCGCGATATCCTGGCCATTGTCATTCCCGCCGGCTGGCCCGTTGTAACCTCTGACCCAGGCTGTATCTCCGGCTGAATTGTATTTCATTGTTATTATATCCATCCCGGATGTCAGCCCACCGCTAAAACCGCAAATATAAATATTGCTTCGTCTGGAAGTAATCGACTGTGCTCTATCAAATGAATTAGCGGAGCCATTATAAATTCTTGACCAATCCATGCTTCCTGCGGAATTATATTTAACGGTCAGAACATCCTCAAAAGATACCGTGTTGTACGTACTTCCGGTGATAAACACATCGCCAGAGTCATTAAGCGTCAGAGCCGTCGGGTAGTCATCTCCGTTAGACGGGCCGTCAAATCTCCTTATCCATAGTTCCTCCCCGTCAGGACTGTATTTTATCGTTGAATAATCAAAATTTGATGTGCCTCCGTAGCTCTCCCCCGCGATATAAATGTTTCCGGTGCCGTCTTGTGTTATTGCGCGTGAATTGTCGTCAGCGTTTGCCGAACCATTGTAATATTTCGTCCATAAAAGAGCGCCGGCACTGCTATATTTAAGAGTTACAAAATCATGCCCGGATGATGATCCGGAAGCATACCCGGTAACATAAACATTGCCGAATCCATCTGCAACTATCCCTGTTGGCCTATCATCAGCGCTCCCCGGCCCCTGGAAACGCCGTACCCATGCCGTATCCCCATTAGGAAGATATTTGATGGTTGCGAAATCATTATCCGTTCCTCCGTTTGAGCTATAACCGACCACGGTTATATTTCCCGCTGCATCCGTCGTTATTGCCGCAATGGCATCGGCACCATTCCCCGGCCCGTTGTATCTTTTAACCCACAGTTGATTTCCATACGAATCATACTTAATAGTGCAATAATCAATAGCGGACCCGCCCCCGTCGCTTTCTCCGCCGACTATCACATTTCCGAGATGATCTAAAATTATGGAATTGCCGTTATCTTCGCCTCCAGCGGGGCCATCATATCTCTGCAACCATATCGTATCACCGGTGGGACTGTATTTTATTGTGGTTATATCGCCGGCTGTCCCCGTCCCGTAACTGATGCCGGTCACATATGCATTACCTTCGCTATCGAGAGCTATCGCCGATGCGATATCGGCTCCATCGCCTGATCCGTTGAGTTGCCTTGTCCAGATGGTATCGACCGTCTGGGAAGTGGCCGCTGAGAAGAAAATTATCAGGCCAATAAGACTCCAGAAACTGGCTGCCCTTAACATATCTAACCTCTATGTTAATATTGTAAAAAAACTGTGACTTATTCTGCTTCGACTCATAAATTGGCTGAGTTTTCAATATAATATTAAACCCGTTAATTTATGAGCTAAATAAGTATTTGGGGCAAAATCAACTATGGCAAATATTACTTAGCAACCCCTTAGTTATAATATACCCATTCAGCCAAATTGTGTCAAGAGGTTATTTGAAGCCCTTAATTGTCGGAATTATTTGTTTTTTCATCGTCGTTCTTGCGCAACTGAAAGGGAAAAATCAATATCTTTGAGGGGGTTGCATTCTTGATTTCCTCAATTCGCGTTCATATTTGCCGTTTGTCATTCTCTCATTTCTCAATTTGATTTGTAAATGGACCCCAACACCCCATTCACTCTTAGGTCCTGTCAGTGGAGGGCAATAAGAAAGGGACGCCTTGCGGCCGTCCCCTAAGTCCCCTTTGACGCTCCCCTGAATCAATCCTTGACACAGCGAATTGAAAAACCGTGGCGCCAACTACAAGTACTGCGGACTACATCCAAGTTGTTGTAATTCAGAATGCGGCTCAATGCTCCGCCACTGCCGCCCAACGTAGATGACCAAAAATGGGCATCGTTACCCAACGTACCGTAGCAACCGCTGTAGATACGGTTGCCTCCGCCCAAAGCGGTAATACCGCTTTCGTTATTAGCGCCATTATTGGGGTCACTCCAATGGATGGTTTCGGCCTCTTTCATTTTTCCGCCTGCGACCACATCGCCACCAAGATAATCAACTAATGTCTGCCATTCATTATCACTTGGCACATGCCAGCCAGCAGCGGCGATATTTTGGGCATCATTTACGGCGTACCAGTTGTACAATCTACCGTAAATAGCAACATTATTTATATGGTTATCAAATCCACAATACGTTCTAGTAGTTAGTCCCGACCATGTGCCGTCATCAGTTACGTTGGGTATGGCCACGCCATTGCGATAATGTGTAACTTGCAAGTTCTCGACTATCCACCATCGATCTCCAATTTTGACCGTTCGATATATATTTCCATCAATGTCAGTCACCTTTCCAATCTGAATTCCGCAATCTGGTGCTGGGACTCCCTTGTATAAATAATTAATTAGGAAAGAAACATCCAATATATTGACTGTCCCGGAGCTATTGACATCTCCGCAATCCCCCGCAATTAGTGCAGTCGATGAGATAAGGATGGCAATGATTAATAGTAAAATTGGTTTGTGCCTCATGGCTTCCTCCTCAGTGGTTAGTAATTTGCTGATGAAATCATCAGATTGGTGCCCTTGACCCACTTAAATACAGCTATTAGCCAGATTTCGCCAATAGGACTTATATCTGTCAAGGGCGACAGTCCGGCTGATGCAAGTAATTCTTATTAAAGCATACTAAAAAGGATATAATTGTAGTAAGTCGCGGTATCGCAAGAGCTTGCGTCATAAAACGAATAGGCAAATATTAGGGCATAGCCTTGTCTGTTGCGCTCCCGCCCCGACCTCCGGCATAAATTATCCGACATGAAAATCTGTCAGCCTTTGGCTCTTTTAAAAGGTCATTCACATAAGTCGCCATTTAAAATCCCCCTCACCATCTTTTCTTGCAGCGATATCGCTAAAACTGTGGAAACAAAATAGATGTATATTTATCCGTATCATGTCTTGATTTAATGGCAATTTCAGTTTATTTTCATATAATTAAATCCACCAATTACCCAGGCATCTATAATAGAAAGGACTCCGATAAATGACGCATCAAGCACGAAAGTCAACCCCGCCGGGCTATATCAAGGCGGCCAATCAACCCGCCAAATCCTCTCAGGGAGGATTTTCCGGCCTTGGAATCGCCCCCGGTCTGCTTGATGCTATCTATCGCCTCAAATTCCACGAACCAACCCCGATTCAGGCGCAATCCATCCCGATAAGTATTGAGGGGAAAGACCTTATTGCAATTGCTCAGACCGGGACCGGAAAAACGCTCGCATTTGCCGTTCCTATGATTCAGCGCTTGGCCCAAATTAAAGGACGCGGCCTTATTATTACGCCGACCCGCGAATTGGCCCTTCAGATCGACAAAGCCCTCAATGATGTGGGCCGAGCTCTAAGCCTGAGGACGACTGTGCTGATAGGGGGAGCGCCGATGGGTCCTCAGCGTCGCTCACTGGAACGGGAACCGCGTATAATCGTCGCCACCCCGGGACGCCTGATTGACCATTTGGAGCACCGGACTGTCAGTCTGGCTGATGTGCAAATTCTTGTCCTTGACGAGGCGGATCGGATGCTTGATATGGGCTTTGCACCTCAGATCAACAAAATTTTGGCCGCCATTCCGAAAAAACGCCAGATGATGCTCTTTTCGGCAACCATGCCGAAGGAAATTCTGGCCCTCGCACGGCGGGAGATGCAAGTCCCGATTCATCTGGAAGTTGCCCCTTCCGGTACCGCTCCGGCCAAAGTCACTCAGGAAATGTTTTTCGTAGAAAAAGGGGCCAAGACGCCATTGCTGAAGGTTATGCTTGAGAAGTATCTCGGCCCGGTCCTCATTTTCACCCGGACCAAGCACGGTGCGAGAAAGCTCGCGCGCGAAGTAAAAAATATGGGGCATGCGGCCGCAGAGATCCACTCCAATCGAAGCTTGACCCAGCGGCGCGAGGCGCTTGACGGATTCAAGGCGGGCAAATACCGTGCTCTCGTGGCGACTGATATCGCCTCACGGGGAATCGATGTCTCCGGCATCGAACTGGTCGTCAACTATGACCTGCCCTCGAATTCTGAGGATTATGTCCATCGTATCGGGCGAACCGCACGTGCCGGGCTTTCCGGGCGGGCAATATCTTTTGCCACCCTTGCCCAAAAAAAAGATATCAGGGATATTGAACGATTGATTAGAGCCGAAATCCCGATAGTGAAATTGCCCCCCTTGCCGCAGCAGTATCAAGGGGAATTTGAACCCCAGGCTTTCCGGGCCGACGAACCGCCGCCGCGTCCATATTCGGATCAGCGGCCGATAAGAAAACCGAAATCCTCGCGCCGTTCATCGAATCGGGTTGGTTTCCGATGGCGAAAACGGAGATAGTCAGCGAATTCGTTCCGCTTTTATAACTAAAGAATAAGTCCTCGCCCGGTCCCCTATCCTATGCCCCACCGCATCTCCTTTAGCGAACCCGGAGACCCGCGATCTTGACCAGGCCCCGATGATAGCCGTCAGGGAAAAGCTGTTCCAGTTGATCCAGCTCGATATCATTTGCTTCGCAAGTCTCATAAACTTTGGGGACTTCTCCAGTCTCCTCAAACCGTTGCCGCAAATACTTAATAATGCGCCAATGATTATCGGTAAGACGCCCCCCGGGAACTTTCATATCGTATGCTCGAAAAGCGGCGAAATACTCGTCCCAAT
This sequence comes from uncultured candidate division Zixibacteria bacterium, assembly GCA_937867135.1. Classification (GTDB taxonomy): domain Bacteria; phylum Zixibacteria; class MSB-5A5; order GN15; family PGXB01; genus UNRQ01. The sequence continues at coordinate 680 of CALMKK010000177.1, read as the reverse complement.
CTTTGGGGTCGGTCAAGAAGCCTCTTACGTCCACATTATATGTTTTCTTGAATGCGATATGGTTCAGATCTTCGGCCGTTTTGGGCAGATACGCCTGACTTAGATAACCCTCCCGATAGGTGATCCCAGCCAGCTTGCAGGCTCCGCGCAAATATCCAGATGGAAACAGCTGTTTGAGAACATTGCGCGTCAATCCGCATTACCGGCATGTTTCATATACCAGAGGGCAACGACCGGAAATCCGATACGTGTCACGAATGTAGCTGATTACATCCCAGTGCTCATGGGTAAGTCCCCTTTCAATCCCAATGTCGATTGCCTTCTGCTCTGCAAAATGACGGTTCCAGTATTTGTCGTTAATCAAAAATCCGGAATCGTCGACTTCAAATACCTCCCATCTCTGACTATTTCTCTCAGCCTTTGGCGGTTTCCTATTTTTCCGCGAAGCGCACGAAATATGCAATTAAGAAATGAAAATATATTTTAATAAATTCGGATCTACCTCATGTTTGACCGCAAAATACTGCTGCAGGGTGTCGGCCCGCCCTTATAAAGGAAATTTATTAAATATGATACATCCAGGATATTCACACCCCCGGAATTATTTGCATCGGCCGCCTGTAGTGGATTCGGCGCCGGGCCATGTTTGTAAAGAAAGTTAATAATATAACTGACATCGA
>CALMKK010000176.1 GCA_937867135.1 uncultured candidate division Zixibacteria bacterium | reverse complement strand
TCCGATTTTGCGCTCTGGAAAGCCTGGGATGAAAATGACGGAGATGTTTTCTGGGAGACGGAATTGGGCAAGGGGCGTCCCGGATGGCACCTAGAGTGCTCGGCCATGTCCATGAAATACCTCGGAGAAACTTTCGATATTCATACCGGCGGCGTGGATAATATGTTTCCCCACCATGAAAATGAAATCGCCCAATCTGAAGGGGCCAGCGGCAGGAAATTTGTGAATTTTTGGCTGCACAGCGAGCATTTGATTGTCGAGGGCCGGAAAATGGCGAAATCATTTAAGAATTTCTATACTTTGAGAGATATTATGGAAAAGGGTTACCCGTCAATTGCAGTACGATATTTATTATTGGCCACTCATTATCGCCAGCAATTGAATTTCACTTTCGAGGGCCTGGACGCGGCTCGCAACGGACTGGCACGATACAATGATTTCTACTCAAATCTTAAGGACTATTCGGGGGGTGACACTTCGGGTGAAGCCGAAAAATATATTGAAAAATTGCTTCTTGGATTCGAATCGGCGCTGGATGATGATCTGAATATATCTCAGGCGCTTGGTGAGGTTTTTGATTTTATTCGGGATATTAATCGACTGAAGGCCGAAAATAAATTGTCCCGCAACGATCGGGATAAGGCCATGGCCGCCCTGGGAAGGGTCGAGAGCGTTTTGAATTTCCGAATTAAAACGGAAGGATCGGCCGATGCCGGCGTCGAAAATCTGATTCAGAAAAGGGCGGAAGCGAAGAAAAACCGTGATTTTGCCGAAGCCGATCGGATTAGAAAGCAACTGTCCGAGATCGGAATTGTTTTGGAAGATTCGCCGTCTGGGACAAAATGGAAAAGAAAATTGTAGGAATCCGTTTTCAGTATAGATAATGCCGCATTTTGTCTTGACAGGCAGGTCGAAAATTATACATTATGGCGACTTGTAACGCCGGCGTAACTCAGTTGGTAGAGTAGCTGATTTGTAATCAGCCAGTCGGGGGTTCGAGTCCCTTCGCCGGCGTTTTTGACGGATGGACTCGAGCCGGAATT
>CALMKK010000175.1 GCA_937867135.1 uncultured candidate division Zixibacteria bacterium | reverse complement strand
TGGCTTATCCGATGCTAAAAGCGGCAAAATTTCCGGCGACTATTTTCCTCACGACATCTTTAATAAATAAAGAGGGGGCATACGGCGGCCTGATCTGGACCGATTATGTCGGCCTGGTGCTAAAAAACGCCCGGAATAAAACCATTGATTTGAGCGATCTTGGGATCGGAGTAATAAAACTTAATAGCGCTTCGGAGTCGAAGGCGGCACGCTCATCGGTCAATACTGTCCTTAAAAAGCTCAACGACGCTGAAAAAAACAGAATGATTACGGTTATTGCGGAAAGGGCGAATCCGATTTTGCCGCTTGAAGGCGGGGAACTATTTCAGGGCCTTGAATGGGATGAAATCCTCAATTTGAGCCGGGAGGGCCTGATTGAGTTCGGCGGGCATACGGTCAATCATGAAATTTTGACCCGCCTTTCGGTCGAAAAATGCGAAAAGGAAATCAGGGAATCCAAAGAGATTATAGAGGGCGGGACAAAAGTATCCATTCTTCATTTTGCCTACCCCAACGGGACGAAAGACGATTACAATGAAAAAATTAAAAAAATAACGGCTGGGTATTATGAGAGCGCCCTGACCACGATCGACAGCCTTAATGCTGTCGGCGATGATCTTTATGAATTGAGGCGGATTAATATCGGGAACGATATGACCCTGCTGGAATTCAAATTGGCTGTTTCCGGGACCCTAACTTTTTTGCGGAAGATATTCAAATAATAATTGCCGATTGTCGGTATAGGTGATTGATTGGGAAAATATGCAGATTGAAATAATAGATAATATCGATAAATTCCGAACCTTGGAACCGGAGTGGAACGGGCTTCTGGATAAATATCCGGGACGAAATCCGTTTCTCACATATGAGTGGATGATCTCGTGGATGGAGGTGTTCGGTAAAGAGATCGAATTATTCGTTATTACAATCAGGCATGATAATCGGCTGACGGCGGTTGCTCCCTTATGTATCAAGCCGGGCGGCCTCTTGACTTTTATCGGCTATCCGCAAAATGACTATGCCAATCTGATTGTCGACCGGTCGGCGACGGGGGCGCTGGAAGCAATTGTCAAGGTCATATATGAACACGGCCGAAAGTGGAAGAAGATTATTCTCGATCAATTTCCGGAAAAGGATTCGCAAGGGGAGATGCTGAAAGAAGTTCTGGAAAAAGGAAAACGGCCGGTCCGCCTGGAGCTGTCCGATTCTTGTCCGGCGATGATCCTTGATGATATCACCGCCGCCAAGAAGATGTACTATAAAAGAAATATCACTACTTATATTAATTGGTTCAAGCAACAGGGGCAATTCAGTTACACGTTCTGGCCGGAAACGACGGCCGCCTTAGTTCACCTTGAAGATCTGTTTTCGCAACATATCAAGCGATGGGAAGGGAGCGCCACCCCGAGCGCCTTCAAGAGCGAGCCGATGAAAGAATTTTACCGGGCCTTTGTCCGCAGAATGCACCCAAGAGGATGGGTGCAGGTGTCCGGCCTGATGCTTGATGATAAATTTCCGGCTCTCTATCTAACTTTCGAATATGGCGGGATTCTCTATCTATACAAGACCTGTTTCAACCTTGACTATTATAAGAAATCGCCGGGGCAGGTGATATTGCGTTACCTGTTCGATTATGCCGTGGAACGTAATTTGCGGGAACTCGATTTCGCGCGGGGTGACGAAGGGTACAAAGATCGTTTCGCCAATGCCGTGCGCCGGAATCGCCGCCTGGTGATATATAAGAGCGCCGGGGCGATGAAGGCGGCGGGGCTGTTTCATGCCTTTCGATATTCCCGGGCGATCGATATATTATATCGCAATAAGCCGGTTCAGAAGCTGAAATATCGAATTCTGCAATTATATCGGCGGCAGTAATGATGACGGGGAGGACGGCATGATAAAAATCGCCTACGTTATCGATAGTATCGAATCACCGACGGGAGGCACCGAGAAACAACTTCTGATGCTGTTAAGCGGATTGGATCGCAAGAAGTTTTCACCCTCGCTGCTGGTTCTGCAAAAATCGGATTGGATGAAAAGTGAAGAATTCAGTTTCCCGGTGATTGATTTCCAAGTCGGCCGTTTATTCGGATTTCGGACGCTTGCCAAGATTCGGGAAATGGCCCGGTATTGCCGTCGTGAAAAGATTGATATTGTCCAGACATTTTTTGTCGATGGCAATATATTCGGCACTCTCGGGGCGCACCGGGGCGGTTGCCCGGTTATCATCTCCAGCCGCCGCAACATAGGACACTGGCAGAAGACTCGCGATGTCGCTATTTTGAAATTCCTGCGCCGCTATACTGACTATTATATCGCCAATTCCAACGCGGCGGCAACGGAAACGATACGAAAAGAGCATGTTCCTGAAGGGCGGATCAGAGTCATATATAACGGGATGAATTTGAATCGTATAGCCTCGATAACGGCTGAAATGCGAAAAAAGCAACGGGAGCTCTGGAAGATAGATGCGGATGAATTTATAATCGGCGCGGTGGCCAATTTGCGGAGCGTGAAAAATATCGATTTGCTGGTCAAGGCGGCCGCGGCCGTTGTCCGGGAATTCCCCAAGGTTCACTTTGTCGTGGTCGGCGAGGGGCCGGATCGGGAATCTCTGGAGAGACTGATTGCGGCACAGAATTTAAAGGAAAATTTTATACTGGCGGGACAATTTCATGATGTCGTGCCCTGTCTGGCGGCATTCGATGCCGCCGTATTGACATCGTCATATGAGAGTTTTTCGAATTCCCTGATTGAATATATGGCGGCGGGACTGCCGATTGCGGCGACCAATGTCGGCGGCAATGCGGAAGCAATATGCGATGGCCGGGAAGGAGTGTTGTTTCCGGCGGGCGATGTCGATAATTTAATAAAAGCTTTGCGGAGTCTGATGACAAATCGCGACATTGCCTGCCAAATGGCCGAAAATGCGAAAAGAAAAGCATTTCGCGAATATAGTCAGGAGAGTTATATAAGCAATCATGAACAATTTTATTCTCAGGTATTGAACGAGGTCGGTCCTAATGAAGAAATTGCTTAAGGGCTTTATTATCGCCATTTTTTATATCATCGTATTGCCGGCCGGCCTACTCTCCCGACTGATTTATAATTTATTTCATTCCGCCAAATTCTATGATCTCTTTACGGAAGTAATGGCGGTTACCCCGGGATTTATCGGGACATATTGCCGAGCCTGTTTTTACAAGCAAACTCTTGATAAATCATCGCTCGACCTCGATATCGGTTTTGGAAGTATCTTCTCCAAAATCGAAACCAGGGTCGGCCGGGGGGTGCTGATTACCGGACATACGACAATCGGCCTGGCGGATATAGGCGATTACGCGGTTATCGCCAATTATGTCTCAATCCTTTCCGGCCGTTATCACCACAATTTCCAGGATGTCGGCAAGAAAATTCTTAACGGGCAGGATACTTTCCTGCGGATCAGTATCGGGGCCAATTCATTTGTCGGTGATAATTCGACCGTCATGGCCGATATCGGGAAAAACTCGATTGTGGGGGCGGGGAGTGTGGTGGTGAAACCGGTTCCGGACAATGTAGTCGTGGTGGGGAATCCGGCGCGGGTGGTCAAGGAACGCAGTCCCGAAAAATGAATCGAGCCTGAGTTCGGTTTCAATTCCCGCCGTATGATGTTCATTTCGGCGATATTGTTCAATTAAATTGCATTATTACAATAAATCATATAGCGCTGTATTGCAATAAGTTAGGGATAAATAATAAAGTGTTTTATTATATCGCGAGCAACTCCGATTTAACCGTCAACAACGGCCGATTTCGCCCGTATTATAACTCTATAAATGACAGCCGATTATCTACTGCCCAAAGGGTCATATTCCGGCATCCTTTTTGATTAATTAAGTAGTTGATAATAGAGAGATATGACGGCAAAAATCGTTTTTATACTGCTTGAAAATATGCGTATGCATAAATTATGGAAATGCATATAAGGGATAAGGTCGGCGAAATATATGGGATAGCCTGATTTGCCTACATTTTAGGCGCCTATCAGCCGATTAAGTTATAGATATAATTGAATCGCTAAGCGGCCGGGACATGAGGTGCACTGGGGCGTATGTCCCTGCCTTCCAAGAGGAGGCACGATGAACAGATCTGGAAGATATAGATTCCGTAATTCCGGGGGGTGGTTTCCGGCGGCCGTGTTATCGGCCGCGGTTTTTTTGAGCGGGCCGAGTTCTTTCGCTGGCCAGTTTGTTATCACCACTTTACCGGATACCTTGCGGCAGGAAAGCCATACCGGCGATGCCATTGACACGATCACTTTTGCCGGCACCAGGATTTCATCGACCGGAAGCGGATTTATGCTTCTGTTCACCTATCAGGATCCGCTGACCGGCTGGTATATAAATCTCGGAACCGATACGCTGGAATTCGGAACCGGCGGCGGCTCCAACCAATATGGAATCACCATCCGCAATCAGACCGGTTATCCGGCCAATGATATCACGATTAACGGCGGGTATATTATTCATAAGCCGCCCCGGAACGATGATAGTACAATAAAAAATAATACCTGTTTCACTTTCAGCGGCGAGAGAATAAAACTGAAAAATGTCAATATGATTGCCGCCGGCTGGAACGGCAAATGTATTATCGGCGGTCAGGGGTATGATATCGATATCGACGGGGGAACTTACCGAAGCAACTGTACCTATTATGACAGCCGATGCCAGTTTGACGCATTGTTGATGGCTTTTTATCCGATTGTTTTCGACCCGATTTATGCCGGCTCCAAGGGCTTCAGTTGTAATGTCGAGATTCAGAATGTCAGAATCCTCAATGCCCCGCACGCCGGGATTCGAGTCGCGAGCACGGTCGGGTCGACGACCGATTATGCGGTCGCGAAAATCCATGACAATCAGCTCAATGTGGATGCCCGCAATTCCAAATACACCAGTTACAGCGGCACCTGTTATTCCTCATCGAATCCATACACTATCGCCCTTCAGAGAGTCGGGCCGGGCACGGCGATTTACAATAATACGATAACGGCCGGGACGACTTATGGCGGAGCGCGCGGCATCCTGATTGAGACGGCGCGCGGCACCAGCTCCAATTATGTCGAAGTCTATAACAACAATATAGATATTCACGAAGGACCGAATGCGGAATACGATGAGGCCCATATGGAGACGCACGCGGTGCGTCTGCGTAACGACTGCCAGTATCTTCATTTTCATAACAATACCATCATCGGTACCGGTGATGCCGACGCCGGGACGCCCAGTTATGGCCGTTCCATTGCGGCTCTTCGCTATACTTTTGAGGGTGCCTACGGGGGAGTCAATTCCAATAATCTGATTGAAAATAATTTGTTTCGCGCCAAATCGCTGACCTCCGGCGTAATCGCCTATGGGGTTTGTTTTGACGCCGTAACCTTGCCCGATACCACGCTGGTTTTCCGCAACAACCGTATTGAGAGCGATAATATACTGGTTAAATACGGCGAAATTAACGCCGGAGCCAAGGGGATAACTCTTCTGGGAGATACTCTTTCATTTCTGACCCCGACTTATAGCCCTAAGACCTTTGTTGTCGGCCATGCCTGCAATAACTGGGATTGCCGGGACAATTATGTTTGCGATGCCGTTTATCAGAACGGCGCCTCCGATCAGGACATAACATTTACCTGCACTTCCAACGGATCCCTGGAACTGGGCCTGGATCGGCTCCTGAAAATAAATGTGCAAGGAAATAACGGCCTGCCGGTCGCCGGAGCCATGATTGCGGTTACTAATAATTACGGTTTCGTGGTCGCCAATGCCACGACCGATCGGCACGGGCAATTAATCAGGCCGGTAGTTTATCATTGGGAATCGAATGGCTCAGATTCCACTGCTTTTAACAATTTCTCGATAAAGGCCAGAAAAAACAGTGACAGTACCACAATTAATTATACAGCTACGGCAAGTTCGACGGTGCCGGTTATCACTCTGGCCAATACCACGGGAGAAGAGGCGGCCGATTCGATTCCGCCGGCCTCGATTCATGATTTAGGGGCGGCCACGGGTGTCAATCCGGGGGAAATTTTCCTCTCCTGGACGGCAACCGGCGATGACGGCACCGATGGTCAGGCCGGCAGTTATGATATCAGATATTCCTCGGCCAATATCAATGCCGCCAATTGGAATTCGGCCGCTCAGTATGCCAATGTGCCGGTACCGCTGGCCTCGGGGACTACTCAGTCTCTGACCATGACAGGTCTGCAACAGGGGGCATTATATTATATCGCCATAAAAGCGACGGATGCGGTCGGCAATATATCAAATTTGTCCAATGTCGTTTCCTGCGAGGCGCAGGTTGATTTATCGCTCGGAAATGATGAGACCGAAGTGGCCCTGTTGCATCCTACGGGGGGCGAAGTAATAGCTACTTCGCATCCGACCCTGAGCGTAACAAATGTCAATTATCAGGACAGCAATCAGTATTTTTTCGAAGTTGCGGCCGATTCCGGATTTGTTTCGCCAGCCGCCGCATCGCCGCCGGTGGCACAGCAGGCGGGAGGGAAGACGTCATGGACGGTCGACGCCCGCCTTTCCTCGGGAGTTGTCTATTACTGGAGGGCCAAGGTAAATCAAAATGATTTCGGCGCGGCGGTGACTTTTACGGTTCGGCCGGAAACTCACGCCTTTCCCAATCCTTTTAAGCCGGTACGGGGACAGGTGGCGACTTTTACCGATATTCCGGATATGGCCGGTCTGCTTATAATGACGGTCACCGGAGGAACGGTCCGGCACTGGACAAATATTGTGTCGGGAGAAATAACCTGGGACGGCACCAATGAAGCGGGGCTTCCGGTAGGTTCGGGGACATATCTGTGGTATGTCGAAGGCGGCAATATTTCCGGGAAATTGGTTTTAATTAGATAGCTTATTTTTGCCGCCAAGGCCGACCTTTTTCAATTGAAAATCGGAGTTCTTGGGAAGGCCCAAATCGGATCGATTCAGAGCGCTTAAGTCAAGATAAACAATTGAAAGCCGATAAATTAGGTTAGATTGATTATTTGGCCTGGTAATTATTATTGGCGCGGAAGATGTTGCTGCGGGAATAGTTGCCTTTTTTAAAAAATTGCTTAATATTCCGGGCATTTCTGCGTAATGTAACTGTAAATATGCAATTTTAGAGGTAATCCAAATTGAAATTCGACAAAGATTCATTGAAAATTGATGCTCCTCGGGTAACCGATGAATTGTGCCGGGAAATCCTGCATCAAGTTCGGGGAGTTCTTAAGAAAAGCGGCGCCGTGGTTGGAATTTCCGGAGGAATCGATTCTTCGGTGAGCGCGGCCCTTTGTGCCCGAGCTCTGGGGCCGGAAAGGGTTCTGGGAATCATGATGCCGGAAAAAGAATCGGCTGGGGAAAGCAAAACGCTGGCGGAAAGCCTTTCCAAGAAATTCGGATTTGAGGCTATTCTTGAAAATATCTCCGGCGGTCTGGAGGGGACGGGTTGCTATCGTCGCCGTGACGAAGCCATCAGGACCGTTTTTCCGGAATATACACCCGCCGAATATAAATGTAAGATAGTCATCCCGCAGAATATTCTGGAAAAAGATACCTTCAACTTTTTCAATTTGACCATTGATAATGAAAAAGGAGAGGTTAAATCGAAACGGATGCCTTTGCAGGCGTACCTTCAGATTGTGGCCTCATCGAATCTGAAGCAGCGTCTCCGTATGACAACGTTATATTATCATGCCGAAAAAAGAAACTGGGCGGTGGTCGGGACCGGCAATAAGGACGAACATGAGCAAGGATTTTTTGTCAAATACGGCGACGGCGGAGCGGATTTGAAACCGATTGCCCATTTGTTCAAGATTCAGGTTTATCAATTGGCGGAATATCTGGGGGTGCCGCAGGAGATTATCAAGCGGACGCCGACCACCGATACCTACAGCGCCGATGTCACTCAAGAGGAATTCTTCTTCGGACTGGACTTCTATCGTATGGACATGCTGTGGTATGCGATGGAAAAAAATGTCCCGCCGGAAGAAGCCGCCGCGGCGCTGGATCTTACACCGGAGCAAGTGAAAAAAGCATACTATAACATTGACAGGAAGATCAAGGCGACGGAATATTTGCGTATGGCGCCTCTGGAAATTAAGCCGGCCGATTAAGGGCCGCGATGAATATAGTTCTACGAAAAATGAATTTATATGAATAATTAAAGGAAATATTATGGCAGCGATTGAACAAGGTTCCATCCGAACGAAGGTGAGAGGATTTATAACCGACACTTTTCTGATAGGCAACGATAAAATCAAATTGGGCGATTCCGATTCTTTCATGCAATTGGGCATCGTCGATTCCACCGGGGTGCTGGAATTGGCTTCGTTTATTGAATCGGAATTCGGCTTGACCATCCTGGATAATGAAATGGTGCCGGAAAATCTCGATTCGATTGAAAATATCGCGAAATATGTCTCCAAAAAAGTCGGTTGAAATTATGCCGATAAAGCAGGAGCAATTCCTGCGTCACTTGGCAAGTAGCAGAAGGTAAATATCGGCAATGAAGATTTTTGATATTCTGGCAAACAGCGCCGCCGCATATCCTGAAAATATCGCCGTCCGACACGATGACCGGGGCATAAATTATCGGGATTTGTATCGCTGGGCCGCTGGCCTTGGGGCGTATCTGGAAAGTCTGGGTCTTCCGCAGGGATCTCGAGCCGCTATCCTTTTTGAGAATTCAATTGATTATCTGGCGGCTTTCTTCGGCGTTTTTAAGGCGGGGATGGTGGCGGTCCCACTGGATACATCGCTTCCGCCCGATAAGATCAATCTTATTTTGACCGATTCTCGGGCCGATATCCTGCTTTGTCAGGCTAAATATGAACGGCACTTACCCGGCATTTTGGGCGATGTATCTCCTATAAAACATATTATAACGGAGAAGAGCTTGCAAGTCGCGCCGGAGCACGTTATCAGCGCTACGTTTGATGAGATATTTAAAAATTCAATGAATGCGGCGGTACCATTACCGGGGAATCAGACCTTGAATTTTCCAAATTATGATTTGGAAAAGGAATCGGCCGCATCACCGCACGAATTGGCCGCCATTTTTTACACTTCGGGAAGTACCGGCAGTTCCAAGGGGGTGATGCTTTCGCACCGCAACTTGATTTCCAATACGATAGCGACCGTTATGTATCTCAAACTGGAAACCAGAGACAAGATTATGGTGATTCTGCCGTTTTATTATATCTACGGCAATTCCCTGCTTCTGACCCATATTTTAATCGGCGGGACGTTGGTGGTGGATAATCGGTTCCTGTATCCCGAAGTGGTGCTGGACACCATGCAAAAAGAACAGGTTACGGGTTTTTCGGGAGTGCCGTCGAATTTCATGATATTGCTCAACAATTCCACTCTCGCGACCCGTTCCTGGCCGCACCTTCGTTATTTCACTCAAGCCGGGGGAGCGATGGCGCCGGAGTTCGTGCGGCGCTTAATGGCGGCCTTTCCCGACAAGGAAATTTATATCATGTACGGTCA
>CALMKK010000174.1 GCA_937867135.1 uncultured candidate division Zixibacteria bacterium | reverse complement strand
GGAACTTCCGCGTGCAAACCGATCAAGGGGTATTGCAGGGCAAGGCGGCGTTCGTTGATTACAAGGGACATACCTACCAACTGCTGGGCTATACCACCGACCAGCTCTGGGCGCAGTATCAGGGCGTCATAGTCGGCTCCATGGGGAGTTTCCGGCGTTTGACCGATTCGAAGATTCTTCAAATGCAGCCAAGGCACCTCAAGATCATAACGGTCGGAAAATCGTCAACTTTAGCAGAGCTGGCGAAGCAGGAGGGTTCTTTGGCGCCGCTTGAGACGCTGGCGATCATAAATCAGACCGACGCAAACGCCAGCTTTAAGGCCGGCGATCGAGTCAAAATGGTGATTGGAGAATAACATGGCCCTTAGTGACGGTAATAGCCTATACCGGATAAACACATATAAGAATTCTTTTAAGCCGGAGGAGAAAAAATGAAAAAATTTTTAATTCGTAACGCTATTTTCACCATGGCATTAGCCTTTTTGGCATTCGGAACGGTAAGCTGGCTGGCGGGGTGCTCGGACAACAGCGTTAAGTCCGAAACTGTTGCTCCCAGTCAGCCGACCAACGTGACGATCACGCAAGTGGACTCTACCACCGTCGATCTTACCTGGACTGCTTCCACCGATAACCTGGTGGTGTGCTGGTATAATGTTTACAGAGGGCTGGTTCTGGCCGGTAGCACCAGATATACTAGCTTCCAGGACACTGGTCTTATTCCCGGAATGACTTATGTCTACACCATTGAGGCCTTAGACTGTTCGCAAAACGCAAGCGCTCTCTCGGCTCCCCCCGATACCTTCATAACCACGGGAATTCCTCCCGCCGATACCACTATCCTTGGGTGCTCGGCCGATTTTGCGATTCTGGCCGGGACAACGATTACCAACACGGGTGGCACTCAGATTACCGGAGATGTCGGGTTGAGTCCGGGTTCTGCGGTGACTGGATTTCCTCCGGGAACTTACACCGGGACCTTACATATCAATGATGCTGCTGCAAACGAGTCTAAATTGTGCTTGACCACCGCGTATCTTTACCTCCAGGGACGGCCGCCGGGTGCCACCGTGTCCGGAAACATAGGCGGGCAAACCCTCACTCCGGGCACCTATACATCCAGCTCTACGCTTGCGATATCGTCAGGAGATCTTACTCTTGACGCGGGAGGCAACGCGAATGCTCTCTTCATCTTCCAGATTGCATCTACGCTTACCGTGACGTCTGGTCGCCAGGTTATTTTGGCCGGCAGTGCAGAGGCTAAGAACGTCTATTGGCAGATAGGCAGCGCGGCGACTCTTGGAACAACTTCCGTCTTCAAGGGGAACATACTGGCCCTTGACGCAATCACGCTGGAGACGGGCGCGGCTCTCGATGGTAGAGCATTTGCGCGGAACGGCGCGGTGACTTTGGACAATAATGTGGTTGTCAAACCGTAAGGGAGAAACAAAGTTATGCAATCTAAGACGACGGTGGAATGTATCCTTGAAAATCAAGGCCAAGGAGGCGCAAAAATGAAAAGAATGAGCATTTTATTAAGTATCATGGTGTTATCAATATGGTCGGTGTTAGGCGTCGGTCCGGCGCAAGGCATGGATCAAACCGGGAAATGGGGAATAGGTCTTCATGGCGTATTTTATAAATTAGGCTTAACCGACCACTCCGACATCTGGACTGTTGGTAAAGGCGTTAACCTGAATCTAAAATACGGCCTGACCAGGAAGTTTGCTATTGGCCTGGAAGGCCAGATTATGCAAACCTATCTGGCGGATCTGAGCGGTAACTCTAATCCGAAAGACGGAGCGGGGATAACCTTTGACAAAGTGGCCGATGGCCCCCGGCAGCGGGCTTTCATAATTGGAGCGGTGGCAGAATATCATTTTGCGCCAGAGAAGAAATTGTCTCCCTACATCTTCGGGGGCCCGGGAATTTATATATGGAGATGGGCCGACAAAGATTGGAAGACCCTGATTTCGGCGGACCCTTCCCTGATCGGGACCGGTGTCCCTCCTCTTGATAATGACTCAAATTGCTACTATCTAAGAGACCAGGAACTTTATGTTATGGCAGGGGCGGGAATGGAGTTTTTTCCCGCCAAATGGCTCTCTTTGGAGTTAGGCGCAAAATTTCGTTACCTGACCCATCTTTTGACAAACTTCAGGGAGGGGCGAGACATTGTCGGGACAGGAATCAACCAATTGGATTTGCCTAAATCCATAACCGAAGTGTATGGCGGCTTAACCTTTTATTTTGGCGGGAAAAAAGAATGTCCGCCATTGTCCTGCCAGGCCTCCGGAAGTCCGATGAGCGGAGATCCTTCATTAACGGTACAGTTTAACGGTTCGGTCAGCGGAGGGTGCCCCCCCCACACCTACAGCTGGGATTTTGGGGATGGCGGCTCCGGCACCGACCTGAGCCCTCAACATATCTATGCGGTTGCCGGGAATTATACGGCTCGCTTGACAGTCACCGATTCCAAAAAGAACAGCTGTCAGGAAAACGTTTCATTCATAAAAGTCGGCTGCCCGCCCTTAACCAGTACAGTCTCGGTCAATCCCGCCCACGGAACGGCCCCATTGACGGTGCAGTTTAATTCTACGGTCAGTGGCGGGTGTCCGCCCTACACCTACAATTGGAATATTTGGGGGGACTCCAGCAGTGAGCAGAATCCCAGTCATCGAATAGAACAAGCCGGGAATTACACGGCCATGTTGACGGTCACGGATTCTGAGGGGAACCGCCGCCAGGATAGCATTTCCTATTCGGCTTTCTCTGAGTATGTCCCGACTCCTGAACGGCCGATAGTACTCCACAATGTGAAATTTGAGTTTGATAAATCCAGACTGACCGTAAGAGCCGATTCTCTCCTTGACCTGGTGGCGGCCAGTTTGAAAATGTGGCCGGATGTTAAGGTAGAAATCGCGGGACACTGCGACTGGATTGGTTCAGAGGCCTACAACCAAAATCTCTCTATTCAAAGAGCCGAGGCCGTGCGTGATTACCTAATTAGCAAAGGCGTTAAGGCTGAGAATCTGACCTTCACGGGCTATGGCGAGACCAAGCCTATGGCCGACAACAAGACCGCCGAAGGCCGAGCCCTGAACCGACGGGTGGAATTGATGAGAATTCAGTAGTAGTCGTCAACAACAAGAAGGAGCGCCCGTACTTGTCACTTCCTTGGGTGCCCTTCTTGTTGGAATTTTTGGAGTGGCGGACAACTCGGCCATGCCGTGACGCACCGGCCGACAGCGATTCCAGGGCAAATGGAAAGGAGAATCAAATATTGTGAACAATAGCCGTAGTGCTTCTGATTTAATGGACGCTCGGTTTAGTCACTGGCGTCACCGTGTGTGGATGCATTCATGGCCTGCCGGCGATCGCTATTGTGGTTGTGCTGATCCGGGTCATTTCCGGCAAACGACCTGTAATGCGGATCGCGCCGGGAAGAGTAAATTTATAAATATCATGACCATAATCGGCAAAATATTCATGGTGTTCGGAGTACTGGGATTCATTTATAGAAGCATGACCGATAAGCCGACTTCAATCCCGTTAATTCTGTATCTTATAACTGATGGAGGAAACAAAAATGGACCAATTTGAAGACAAGCGGATCAATGAAGCGCTGGAGCTGCTGAATGCGGCCGCCCGCGACAAAAAAACAGAGCTTCAGGCTGTCATGGAAAAGAAATATACCGATCTCTCATCTGTGGTGAGCGCGTTCGCAAACCAGATGAAGATTCGAGCGACCGAAAAATTCGAGGCCGGCAAACAGAAAGTGGTTGATATTGCGACCGGCGTAGACAAGAGCGTTCACAAAAATCCATGGGCATATGTCGGCGGCGCGGCCGCCGCGGGGCTGGTGCTCGGCTTCCTGCTCGGCAGATCGCGAAGGGATTAAGACGTGTTCAACTCACTTTTTCAAGGAATGTTCGACTGGCTCAAGTCAACCTACCTCGAGCCGTCGCTCAAAATGGTCAAACTCCGAGCGGCGATATATTATCTCGAAGGAGTCAAAGGCGCGCACCGCATCCTGATTCTGATCTGCCTGTTGGTCTTTATGATTACGCTTGTTGGTGCGGGTCTGGTGATGATTCCGCTGGCGCTGATTCTCTTTATGCCCTGGGGACCTGCCACCAAGGCGGTAGTCGGTATAGTCATCGGTACCGTCTATTTGCTCGTGCCCGCGGTAGCCCTGATCTCGCTATTGTCAGAAAAGCGATGGATGCGGCTCACGGGCGCGACCGATGTCCTTCGAAAGCTTGCGGATTAGTCCAGTACGACCGAGAAATGTAAACCGGTCATTCGGCCAATTTGCATTTATCGACTTGGCTGTATTTAAGTCGTCCGGCCGGAGACGCTAATCGGAGAATGAAAAGATGAATGAAGGGAGTAATTCACCGGGATAACGGGGTTGTCAAAGAAAGGATGTAGAGGAGATATTATGAGGAATACATATTTTTCAAGAATTCTGGCCGCGGCGGCATTGCTTCTGAGTGTACTGGCAATCGGTCCCGCCGCCCTTGCGGACTCGCTGACCGTGCCGATCCGCATCGCCGTATCGACGGCGTCCGACGGCGCCACTTTGGGGATTCCGCGGTGGAAAGCATATATGCTCCAGACCGATCCGAATCAATTCTGGGCTTGTTACGCCAACGGTAGCAGGGCCCTTAGCAATATATCTTATACCACCGATGGCGGCAATTCTTGGAGCACGAATGCCATCCAGATCGAGCCGGCCGGTTACTTGGATATGCATTGCTCGGTATTTGGACGAAACGGGAATCTGTATGCAACCTGGCCGGGTCGTAATGGCCATATCGTGTTTCGGAAATTCAGAGCCCCGATTCATAGCAATACCGACGGCAATCCCCCGGTGTCGATTGCCGGGACCACCAGCGGCCACCGCTCCAACATCATGGTTCAGGTCACCGGCCGCATCTGGCTCTTCACGCGTCTCAGCTACGCCAGCGCAAGTGAGAACGTTCTCTATAACTATTCCGATAACGAAGGCGTTAGTTGGACCCATGGAACTGCATATGCCACTAATAGCACCTCTGTCCGTATCGGCTCAATGCCGTATGCGGGAGGTAATCCGGCCCTGGTCGTACTGCACCTCGGTGACGCTCGCGGTTTTGAGTACTATCTCTGGAATGGAACATCTTTCGAAGCCAAACCGGATCACTCGATATATGGTGTCAACATGGGTCAGGCCCGAGTATTCACCCATAATGTCATCCGCGACACTACCTTTCATATCATTTTTGGAGTCCGCAATTCACTTCACCATGTTTGGAAGAATTACGCCAACGGTTCCGGTAGCTGGCACCATGAAATAATCGATAGCTCTCCCGTGACCGTTGACAATGACTGGTTATCGACCTCAACCGTCCGCGGAGATGAATTATTTCTCTTTTATAGCAAGAAGTCTACTACAAATGCGTCCAGTTCGATGATATACTACAAGAAGTGGTCGCAACTGACTCAGACCTGGACCGAGCCGGTTCTTGTCTCTACTAATGCCGGAGGTGTCAGTAATCGCGACCCTAACACCTGCTTTCATGTGCCCTCCAACTCACCGTATGTTCCGGTCATATGGCGTTGCGGCACCGGGCCGTTTGATGTCCTTTTTGCCAAAGTGATCATTAGCCCCGATTCGATCGTTCCTCCCGTGGTCTATGACCTGGAAATAGCCAGCCGTCCGATCACTTACGGCACAACCGATCCACCGACCGGCATCAGTTTTCATCCCGAGGGCACTCGCGTGAGTCTCACGGCTTCGGCGGCTCCCGGTTATGTATTTGCCTCCTGGACCGGGGATGTCGATGACCCGACCGTTCCGTCCACCGCCATACTAATGAATAGCGACAAGTTCGTGACCGCGAATTTCGTGGTGGCCGTGGAATCAATCGGCTCAATTCACGGGCTGGTTAAAGTCGGCACCACCGGACTGCAAGGCGTTTTTGTTGACTTGTTGGATCTTAACGGTGTATTGGTTATGCGCGCCACCACCGATTCAAATGGCTATTACTTGATGGCAGATCTGCCGCCCGGCCACTACATCGTGGACCTAAATCCGCCCCTCGGATTTGGACCGATCGATTCCCCTTCGATATTAGTCACTCTCGCCGATATAGGGATTCAGGTCGATTTCAGTTTGGATAATATCACAACCGGGTCAGTTGCCGACTATTGGTGGTGGAGAAACCAAATCCAGGCGATACGGAATGGCACCCCTATTGACGGTGGCATTACCCGCGACGATGTCGACCGGTATTGCGCTTTAATCTTTGATCATTTTTATGATCGAACCGACGAATTCGCCATGCGTATCGACGGTGTAACCTACACCGGCAGTCCGGCCAGAGCGCTCACCTTCGACGACGTCGCCAGGATATGGTTCGATATCATAGATGATAGCGTTGCCGCCCGGACAAGGAAGCACCTTCTGGCCTGTCTGCTTAATATAGCTTCAGATCGGCTCAGTCAGAGAGCGGTAGTGAGTGTCGACGGCGCTACGGCCAGTCAGGCGATTACCTACTTAGCCGGCCGCTATATCGGGGGCGCCATTAACGATGCCATACTCTGGTATAATCTTTCTCTCATCCATACTCGGGTGATGATCGCGGCCGGCGTGATTCCGCTTTCAACCCCCAATATCATGTATAAACCTGAGGAGCAGGAACCGAATGATCCGGTGCCGAGCACGTTTACTCTTTCACAGAATTACCCGAATCCGTTCAATCCGACGACGACAATCGGCTACACCGTTCCTGTCCCTGTTCGCGTGACCATCGAAATCTTCAATTTGCTGGGCAAGAAGGTGCGGACACTGGTGGATGAAACGAAATCAGCCGGTATTTATCGCGCGGAATGGAATGGCAATGACGACGCAAAACAGCCGGTTTCAACCGGTATCTATTTATACCGCTTCAAAGCCGGAGATGTCATTCAGACTAAGAAAATGCTGCTGATCAAATAGGGCTGGGTACAATGAATTTGAAAGGGCTGTCGACATTGAAACTTGAACATGGTGAGTTCCGCCGTAAATCGCGCTACCGGCGAAAGGCGCTTCGATCTGATCGGCGAATCTCGGGAAATCGCCATACGGTAGTGGGCGGATCCACAGATTTGTTTCTTATTGAAAACAAGACGCGGCCGTTATATAGTCGAGATATTTATGCTAATGGTATTTAGCGCGGGATTCAAATAATATGAAAAAACTCACTATTGGTATTGTCGATCTCGTGGCCAAGGCCCCGACGCGGACAATATGGATGCGTGTGATGGGGGCCAATTTTGTCAGTATTATGCCGCAGGTTGTGGCTACCTGGTGCGAAGACCTGGGGCATGATGTCACATTGGTAACATTTACGGGTCGAGAGAATCTCCTCGAGGATTTGCCGACCGGAGTTGACTTCGTCTTCATCAGTTCATTCACCGAAGCGGCTTTGCTGTCCTATGCGCTAAGTAATTTGTTTCGCTCGCGAGGAGCGATTACCGCCCTTGGAGGGCCTCATGCCCGCTGCTATCCGCAGGATGCGCAGAAATATTTTGACTATGTGCTGGGGTTCACCGACAAAGCGCTGATTCACGAGGTGCTTCGGGACAATGCCCGTCACCGGCCCGTTGGCCTGCACCTTTCGGCTGACCAGCATCCGGTTCAGCTGCCCGGCGTGAGTGAACGCTGGAAATTCATACAACAAACCCTGCAGAAGGCGCCATTTATTAAGATTGTACCGCTTTTAAGCAGTCTGGGTTGCCCATACTCCTGTGACTTCTGCATTGACTCCACGGTGCCTTATCAGCCATTGGATACGGATGCGATGAAAGAAGACCTGTGTTTTCTGCTGGGTAAGTTGAAGCGCCCGAGGGTGGCGTGGCACGACCCCAACTTTGGGGTCCGCTTCGATCAGTGTATGGGTGCCATCGAGGAAGTGGTGCCACCGGGCCATATTGACTTCATCGCCGAATCGTCCCTGTCGCTGCTATCGGAGTCCCGTGTGAAGCGGCTTAAACGCAACGGCTTTAAGGCTCTTTTGCCGGGCATAGAATCGTGGTTCGATCTGGGCAAGAAGTCAAAGACCGGGATGACAACAGGCATGGAAAAGGTCAAAAAGGTCTCTGATCATGTCAACATGATTCTGCGGCATATCCCGTATGTACAAACCAATCATATCTTCGGACTCGATAGTGATGAGGGCTCGGAACCGTTCGAACTTACCAAACGGTTTCTTGATCTAAGTCCGGGAGCTTTTCCGGCCTATTCAATGCTCTCGGCATTCGGGCAGGCGGCCCCGCTGAATCTGGAATTTCAGCGAGCGAATCGAGTCTTGCCGTTTCCTTTTCACTTCCTCAGCAACATCCAAATGAATATCAAGCCGAAAAACTATTCATGGCCGGATTTCTATGGTCGTCTTATCGATGTGACGAAGTATTCCTTTTCACCGCGCTTGATATTTCGACGGTTTCTGGCAAACGGAGAAACAATTCCGAGGGGGCTGAATATCGTTCGCGGACTCTCATCGGAACACTTTGGTCGAATCAAATATTTCAACGAAATACGACGGCGACTTGATACCGACCGACCGCTACGGCGGTTCTTTGAACAGGAGACGATGGAGATCCCCGAATACTTTGTGGAGGAAATATGCGCGGACCTCGGCGAGTTTTGGGAGTGGTTGCCGGATGGTGCAATAAGCCACGATCCCAACGCCTATCTTTTGTCAGTAGAGAAGGCATGTTCCATCAGTAACATACCCAAGGTCGGCGCGGCCTGATACCTGATCGATCCCCCATATTTCGGTCCCGTATTAAGGGGACATATGGAAGGTAGACTGCAAAATAATCCGAAAGGACAAAATTATGAAAAGAATCGCAGGTTTGTGGATCGACCACAGGAAGGCCCTGATTGTGGTCGTTACGGACAAAGGGGAAGAAGTGAAACTGATAGTATCCAAGATTGAAAAGCAACGGCGCCGCTCCGGTGATTCACCGCTCAAGGGTTCGTATGAGTCGCAGAAAGTTACGGCAGATGACAGCCGCGAAAGAAAGCGCACTGAAGATCTCAGCGTTTACTACGATGCGATAGTTTCGTGCATCCAGAATTCAGACTCGATTCTGATATTTGGCCCCGGTGAGGCCAAGGGTGAATTGAAGAAACGTCTTATAAGAGACAATCTCGGCGAACGGATTGTCCGGATCGAGGCGGCTGACAAGATGACTGATCGTCAAGTCGCCGCAAAGGTTCGCAAATACTTTAACTGATAGCCTCGGTCCATTTGATCGTGGGCGCCTAATAAATACACCTGTTTTGCTCCGGTTCCCAGGAACGGGTACCATTACCTGGCTGAATTCCCGGAAGAGACCGCGAAGAACGAAAAGCGACACGCTATACCCGAGTCGGCATTTGGCGTTTTGCCCCCTTATAGTGATATCACAAATTAGAAAATAAAAGAAGGAGACCGGCCTAAGACCGGTCTCCTCAGAAATCAGTCCGGCGCCAGCGTCGGCGCGGATCTTAATATATT